>JBFLYF010000064.1:0-12384 GCA_040756795.1 Pseudomonadota bacterium | reverse complement strand
CGAGGGTGGCGCCGCCGAACACCCCGATGATCGCCAGGCCCGCCCACAGCATCGGGTCCACGCGCCGCCCGCGCAGCTTGAGCCAGCCGACCTGCGCGAAGGTCGCGCCGATCGCGACCCCGGTGGCGACGTAGATGTCCCACAGCTTGAAGGCGATGAAGAACAACACCACCGGGAAGATGTCGAAGAGGAACTTCATTCCCGCGCTATCATCCGAGGGGGAGGGACAACGGCATGTCGCTGGTCCGGCTGATCGAGTATGCCCAGGCGTCGCCCGAGGTGCGGGAAGTATACGATGACATCATGCGGACCCGCGGCGTCGACTGGATCAACAACTTCTGGAAGTCGCTCGCCGGCGACCCGGCGCTGCTCCGGCGCACCTGGAGCGAGGTGAAGCAGGTGATGGCGCCCGGCGCGCTCGACCCGCTCGTCAAGGAAATGGTGTACGTGGCGGTGAGCGCGACCAACGGCTGCGAGTACTGCACCTACTCGCACACCGCCGCGGCGCGCAGCAAGGGCATGACCGAGGCCATGCACCTGGAGCTGATGGCGGTGGTCGGGCTCGCCAACCAGACCAACCGCCTCGCCAACGGCCTGCGGCCCCCCGTCGATCCACAGTTCAAGCCATGAAAACCCTGATTTTCCTTGCTCTGCTTCCGACCGTCGCCCTTGCCGGCGGCTCTAACTACGGCGTCGCGCCGGGCAGCCGCGAGATCGCGGGCAGGATCACCGAGTGGGCGGTGCCGACGCCGCGCTTCGCGCGCGATCCGGCGCCCGGCCCGGACGGCAGCATCTACATCGCGGTGATGAGCGGCAACCGCATCGCGCGCTTCGACACCAGGACCCGGGCCTTCAGGGAATGGGACCTGCCGGACGGGGCGCGGCCGCACGGCCTGGTGGTGGCCAACGACGGCCGCGTGTTCTACACCGGCAACGGCAACGGCTCGATCGGCGAGCTGGACCCGGCCACCGGCAGGGTGGTGAGCCATTTCACGCCCTCGCAGGGCGGCGGTCCGCACACCGCGGTGCTCGACGCCGAGGGCAACGTCTGGTTCACGGGCCAGGGCGGCGGCTACCTGGGCAAGCTCGAGCGCGCGAGCGGCAGGATCACCGAGATCCCGATGCCGGGCGGCCCCTACGGGCTCGCGATCGACAGGCAGGGGCGCATCTGGGTCTGCCGCATGGGCGCCAACGCGCTCGGCATCTACGATCCGAAGACCGGCAAGACCGACGAGCTGCGCACCGGTCCCGGCACGCGGCCGCGGCGCATGGCCGCCGCGCCCGACGGCATGCTGTGGGTCACCTACTACGGCAGCGGCGTGCTGGCAAAGGTGGACCCGGCGGCGAAGAAAGTGGTGAAGGAGTACCCGATGCCGGCGGGCCCGCGCGCCGGCCCCTACGCGGTGACGGTGGACGGCGCGGGGCGCGTCTGGGCGAACGAAATCGACACGGACACGGTAGCGATGCTGGACCCGAAGACCGGGAAGTTCCGCGTCTTCCAGCTGCCCTCGAGCGGCGTCGGGATCCGCAAGGCGATCGTCGATGCCGAGGGGCGCTTCTGGTACATGGGCAGCCACAACGGCAAGCTGGGCATGATCGAGTAGCCGCGCCGCGGCGGGAGTATCATCCCGCCAGGCGTTTTTCAAGGGGGAACGGGCGTGCGCTTGCGGGGGATCACGGTCGCACTGGCCGCGGCAGCGCTGCTCGCGCTGCAGCCTGCGCGCGCGCAGCAGCAGGAGCAGAAGCCGCAGGAGCCCGCGCCGGCCTCCGAGCAGTCGGTCCCGGAGAAGATCTTTCACGGCATCGGTGAAGCGCTGCGCGGGCTGTTCCGCGGCCTGCTCGGCAGCGACGAGCGCGAAGGCGAGATCCCCGTGCAGCCGCAGGCCGAGCAAGCGCCGCCGCCGCAGGCCACGCCGCAGGCAAGCCCGCAGCAGCCGGCGAGTCCCGCGGCGCGCGCCGAGACCGCGGTCACGCCGACCCCCGCGGCGCAGGCCGTGCCGCAGAGCCTGCATGCCCTGATCGCGAAGGGCGACTACGCCGCGGCGATCAGGATGATCGAGCAGGGCGCCGACATCGAGGCGAAGGACCCCGGGGCGGGCGCCTCGCCGCTGCACTACGCGGTGATGAAAGGCGACATGCCGCTGGTCGGGCTGCTGGTGCAGCGCGGCGCCGACGTCAACAGCCGCACCAAGAGCGGCACCACGCCGCTGCACACCGCGGTGCTCTACCGCCGCACCGAGATCGCCGAGTACCTGCTCGACAAGGGCTCCGAGATCAACGCCAAGAGCGCGGGCGGCGTCACCCCGCTCGGGCTCGCGCTGGCGGCGAACTACCACACCATCGAAGACATGCTGCGCCGGCGCGGCGCGCAGTAGCCGTTATTGATCTGGCGCAATGTACCGGCCCTGCCGGGGCCTAGTCTGTTGTTGATGGATCGCGGCGATATCCCGGAGAGCGCGCTCGCGCGGCCCGAGGAGCAGCTTTCGCACCTGTTCTCGGTGTCGGCCGAGCGGCTGCGCGCCCTGCGCGCCAGCATCGAGGCGACCAGCGACCCGATCGGCATTTTCGCGCCGCTCGCCCACGCGCAGACCGCCTGGCTGCTGCACCCGCAGGAGCTGATCGAGCTCGCGACGCGCTTCTCGGGCGAGCTGCTCGCGCTGCAGATCCACACGCTCGGCAGGCTCGCCGGCCGCGCAGGGCCCGAGGCGGTGGTGCCGCAGGCCGACGACACGCGCTTCGCCGACCCGGTCTGGACGAACGAGGCGCACTGGAGCCTGCTCAAGCAGTGGTACCTGTTCTTCACCCGCCAGGTGCAGGACGCGCTTTTCGCCACGCCGGGCATCTCGCCCAAGGAGCGCCGGCGCGCCGCGTTCTGGTGGCGCAAGTGGCTGAACGCGGTCGCGCCCACCAATTTCCTCCTCACCAACCCGGTCGCGGTGCGCAAGGCGATCGAGTCGGGCGGCGAGAGCCTGCGCAAGGGCTTGCAGATCTTCATGGAGGACATGCAGGCGGGCACCGTGCGCATGACCTCGCCGGAGGACTTCCACGTCGGCGGCAACCTCGCCACCACGCCGGGCGCGGTCGTATTCAGGAACCGGCTGCTCGAGCTGATCCACTACGCGCCGAGCGCCCCGCAGGTGCGGGCGGTCCCGATCGTCATCGTGACGCCGTGGATCAACAAGTTCTACGTGCTCGACCTCACCGCGAAGAAGAGCATGGTGCGCTACCTGCTCGACCGGGGCTTCGACGTGTACATCACGAGCTGGAAGAACCCGGGCGCGGACATGGCCGAGACCAGCTTCGACGACTATCTGCGGCACGGCGTCGACGAGGCGGTCGCGACGGCGCGAGGCCTCAGCGGCTCGAAGACCGTGCACGCGGTCGGCTACTGCATCGGCGGCACGCTGCTCGCGACCTACATGGCGTGGCTCAACCGCAAGCACCGCCGCGAGGAGGTCCCGGTGTCGAGCTGGACGCTGCTCGCGGCGCTCACCGACTTCGGCTCGCCGGGCGACATCGAGGTGTTCATCGACGAGGGCACGGTGCGCTGGCTCGCCGACATGATGCGCTCGCGCGGCTACCTCGACGGCGGCGAGATGGCGGCCTCCTTCCGCATGCTGCGCTCCAACAGCCTGGTCTGGCACTACGTGGTGCACGGTTGGCTGTATGGCGAGCGGCCGGCGCCGCTCGACGTGCTGTACTGGAACATGGACACGACGCGCATGCCGTACCGCATGCACGAGTACTACCTGCGCGAGATGTACCTGAAGAACAATCTCATCAAGGGCGACGCGCTGACCGTCGCCGGCGAGCCGATCGACCTCGCGCGCATCCACCAGCCGCTCTACGACGTCTCGGCGAAGGACGACCACATCGCGCCCTGGCGCCAGACCTTCAAGATCAACGGCTACGTCACCTCGCCCAAGCGCTTCGTGCTCTCGAGCTCCGGCCACATCCTGGGCATCGTCAACCCGCCGGTGACGCCGCCCAAGCGCCGCTACTGGATCGGGCCGGCGCACCGCGGCCAGGCCGCCGATCACTGGCTCTCGCAGGCCGAGGAGCGCCAGGGCAGCTGGTGGGAAGACTGGGCCGGGTGGCTCGCGGAGAAATGCGGGCCGGCGGGTGCGCCGCCGGCGCTCGCGAGCGCCGAGTTCCCGAAGCTCGCCGACGCGCCGGGGACGTACGTCCTGGAGCGCTAGCTAGTCCGAGATCTTCCGAGCCACGGCCTCGCAGGCCGCGATGCTGCGCAGGTGCGAGTCGCGCATGCGCGTGAAAAGCGCGCGCGCGTCCGGATCGAGCTTCGGCAGCGCCTCCTCGAAGCGCTTCACCGCCCAGTGCAGCCCCTTCATCAGGAACTCGATGCGCTGCCTGCGCCCCTTGACCGCCACGGCCTTCTCGTAGAACTCGCCGGTGGCGTGGCTGTAGTCCCTGCCGCGCTTCTTGAGCAGCTCGCCGATCAGCGCGCAGTTGTGCGCCTCGTCTTCATGGATCTTCCTCAGCACCTTCCATTCGGCGCCGTTGCGCGCATGGCCGTCCATGAACACCACGAGCGCCTTCGCCCCCGCGCGCTCGGCCTCGAGCATGCGGTTGAGGAAGGCTTCGAGCTCGGGCTCAGTGAAGCTTGACGTACTCGTACTCCACCGGGAGGTTGTTGATGCCGCGCTCGGGCGGCGCCACCCAGGAGGCCATCCGGCCGGGCTCGGCGACGCGGCGCATGAGCGATTTCACGAACGCCCTGTCCTTTTCCGACGGGATCCAGTTCTCCAGCTCGCGCACGTAGACCTCGTTGGAGACCGGGTTGCCGCGCGGATCCACCGGCTTGCCCGCCCAGGGGCCGATCGAGCGCCGGAATTGCGGCGCGGGCAGCGCGAGGCGCAGGTCGTGCCCCGCGCGCTCGATGGCGCGGTTCCAGCGCTTCAGGCCGATCTCGCAGTCCTTGAGGTAGGACTCCCGCATCACTTCGTTCAGGGCGTTGAGCATCGGGACGGTTTCGACACCCTCGGGTGTTTTCAGCTCCAGGGTTTTTCCCCGCAATACGTGATCTTCATAGGTCGATTCATCCGGCCTGCCCTTCAAGCCATTGGCGAAGTTCGCCGCCGAGTTGGAGGACACCTCGGAGCCGAACAGGTCGAGCGACGAGGAGCACCAGAAATTGAGGTACTTCTGCAGCAGCGGCAGGTCCACGGCGCCGTGCGCGCGGATCTTCGCCGGGTCGTCGGTGCCCAGCTCCTTCATCACCTCGAGCGTGCGCTTCACCACGCGGCCGATGCCGGTCTCGCCCACGAACATGTGATGCGCTTCCTCTGTCAGCATGAAGCGGCAGGTGCGCGACAGGGGATCGAACGCCGATTCGGCGAGGCTCTTCAGCTGGTACTTGCCGTCGCGGTCGGTGAAGTAGGTGAAGCAGTAGAACGAGAGCCAGTCCGAGATCGGCTCGTTGAACGTGGTGAGGATGCGCGGCTTGTCGGCGTCTCCCGAGTGGCGCATCAGCAGCTCCTCGGCCTCCTCGCGGCCGTCGCGGCCGAAGTAGGCGTGCAGCAGGTACACCATCGCCCAGAGGTGGCGGCCTTCCTCGACGTTGACCTGGAACAGGTTCCTCAGGTCGTAGAGGGAAGGGCAGGTATGGCCGAGCAGGCGCTGCTGCTCTACCGAGGCGGGCTCGGTGTCGCCCTGCGTGACGATCAGGCGGCGCAGCGTCGAGCGGTACTCGCCCGGCACCTGCTGCCAGGCGGGCTCGCCCATCTGGTCCCCGAAACCGATCCTGCGGTCGGCCACGGGGTCGGCGAGGAAGATGCCCCAGCGGTACTCGGGCATCTTGACCGCGCCGTAATGCGCCCAGCCCTTGGCGTCGACCGAGACCGCGGTGCGCAGGTAGACGTCGGCGCTCTGGAAGTCGGTGGGGCCCATGCCGCGCCACCAGTCGAGGAACTTCGGCTGCCAGTGCTCGAGCGCGCGCTGCAGCGTGCGGTCCTCGGCGAGGTTGACGTTGTTGGGGATCTTCTCGGAGTAGTTGATGCCGCTCATTAGACTCTTTCCCAGTTGAATTTCGCTTTCGCGCCGGTGCCGTAGACTTTCAACGCCCCTTGCTCGCCGACCGCGTTCGGCCGGTTGAAGATCCAGTTCTGCCACGCCGACAGGCGCCCGAAGACGCGCGTCTCCATCGTCTCGTGACCGGCGAAACGCAGAGACGCCTCCATGCCGGTGAGCGCGTCGGGCGACAGGCTCGCGCGCTCCTCGATCGCCAGCCTGATCTCGTCCTCCCAATCCAGTTCGTCCGGGGTCGAGGTCACGAGGCCGAGATGGTTTGCGTCTTTTGAAGAAACCGGTTTGCCACGGGGAAGCTCAGGAATGACCCCGCAAAACCGGGTCGAAAGCCGCGATTCCCCGTTCGCCATGGGATACGCGCCGAAGTTCAACGGCGACAGGGCGATGGCGGGGCCGCTCTCCTCGAGGTCGAGCATGTAGCTGCGGTCGGCGGCGAGCGCGAGCTCGAAGAGGGTGCCGGCGAAGCACGAGCCCGGCTCGATCACCGCGAAGATCGAGCGCGAGGAAACGTCCAGCCGCGACAGCGTCCGGCGCAGGTAGCCGATGACTTCGCGCACGAACCAATCTGTCTTGTTTTTATCTATTAGCGAATCTAAATCAAGAGCTTCTTGAACAGTTCCCTTCGTCTTCAGAATCCACAGCCCGACGTCGAGATGGTTGTGGCGCAGATTGAGAACGGCCTCGTCCAGCTCGCGCGCGAGCTGCAGCGGATACCAGTCCGCAGAACGCCTGATCTGGAGATCTTCCCTGGTCGGGCCTTTTACCTCGATCTCGGCCGTTCTTTCATTCGAATTTATCTGCAGCGAAACCAGTTTCTGGACCAGAGGCGTCAGGGCCACCCCTTGCCCGCCCGGCCGGTCCGACTTCTTCGCGAGCTCGAGAGCGCGCGCTTTCACGAAATCGGCGAATTGCTGCGGCTTGGCGACGTGGTCCACGAGCCCCCATTGCTTCGCGCGATCCGCCCGTACGCCCTCGGCGGTGGTGCAGAAAACGTCCGCGCGGTCGCGCCGCACCTTTCGCTTGTCGACGATCCTCGTCAGGCCCCCGGTGCCGGGCAGGACGCCGAGCAGCGGCACTTCCGGCAGCGACACCGTGGAGGAGCGGTCGTCGATCATCGCGATCTCGTCGCAGGCGAGCGCCAGCTCGTAGCCGCCGCCGGCGGTGGTGCCGTTCAGCGCGGCGAGGAACCTGAGGCCCGAGTGCCGGCTCGCGTCCTCGATGCCGTTCCTCGTCTCGTTGGTGAACTTGCAGAAGTTCACCTTCCAGGCGTGGCTCGAGAGCCCGAGCATGTAGATGTTGGCGCCGGAGCAGAACATGCGGCTCTTGCCGCTGGTGACGATCGCGGCCTTCACTTCCGGGTGCTCGAAGCGGATGCGGTTGAGCGCGTCGTGCAGCTCGATGTCGACGCCGAGATCGTAGGAATTGAGCTTCAGCTTGTAGCCGGGCGCGATGCCCTTGTCCTCGGCGATGTCGAGCGTGAGGGTCGCCACCGGCCCGTCGAAGCCGAGCTTCCAGTGGTGGTACTTGTCGGGCTGGGTCTGAAAAGTGATCATCTCTGTTCCAGTACGGCCATCTTCAGGTCGGCGAGGCTGTCCTTCGGCGACTTGCCGGAGGTCTCGACGGTGGCGTCGGCGCGCGCGTAGAGCCGGTCGCGGTCGGCAAGCAGCTTGCGGATCTCCTCGAGCGCCGTGGCGCGGCCGCGCGCCTTGCCCTCGAAGGGGCGCAGGTCGCCCTGCGCGACGACGCGGTTCATGTGCTCCTCGGGCCGCGCCTTGAGCCACACCGTGCGGCAGGACTCGAGCAGCAGCCGGTAGGAATCGGGATCGGTGACGATGCTGCCGCCGGTGGCGATCACCGCCGTCTCGTGCGTGCGCAGCACGCGCTCGAGCGCGCGGCGCTCGAAGCGCCGGAACGCCTCCTGCCCGTAGAGCGTGAACACCTCCCCGAGCTTGGCGCCGGCCTCGCGCTCGACCTCCAGGTCGAGCTCCACGAACGGCACTCCCAGCGCCGCGGCGAGCCGCGAGCCGAGCGTGGACTTGCCCGCGCCGCGCAGCCCCAGCAGCGCGACGCGGCGCGGCGCCGGCTCGGGATCCTCGCGCACCAGCGAGTCGACCGCGACGTTCATGGCGCGCGCGAGCTTCCTGAGCAGCAGCACCGAGATGTTGCCTTGCCCCGCCTCGAGCTGCGCGAGGTAGCGCTCCGAAACCCCGGAGGCGGCGGCGAGCGCCTTGCGCGTCATGCGCTGCGTGGTGCGCCACGCGCGCACGCGGTCGCCGAGCCTGGCGAGGAAGGCGCTTTCCTGCTGCGGCAGCGAGAGCGGGGCGTTCATGAAGTATAGTGCTTGACTCGGATTCTATGGTGCAATATATTGTCTGTCAATCGGCGCGCCCCATTCAGCGATGAAGCTCACGCTCCTCGTCGGCACCATGACCGGCACCGCGCAGCTCGTGGCGCAGGAGCTCGAGCTGACCTGGGACGGCAGCGAGCTGCAGGTCGAGACGCTGATGATGGACAAGCTCGACGCCTCGGTGTTCGGCCGCGAGGGCGTGTTCCTGGTCGTCACCTCGACCTACGGCCAGGGCGACGTGCCCGACAACGCGCGCGCGCTGTACGAGGACCTGAAGGCGAAACGCCCCGACCTCTCGCGCGTGCGCTACGGCGTGTTCGGCCTGGGCGACCGCACCTACGCCGAGACCTTCAACTTCGGCGGCAAGCGCTTCGACGAGCTGCTCGCCGAGCTCGGCGCGGTGCGCATCGGCGAGCGCGTGCAGCACGACGCCTCCTCGGGCGTGCTGCCCGAGGAGACGGCCGCGCAGTGGGCCGAAGGATGGCTGGCTTTGGCGCGCGAGGCGCACGAGGCGCGGGTGTAAGCTGGCAGGGGAGGGAGCAATGAAAGAGATCGAGATCCCGCGCGACTACAACGCCGCCGACGACCTGGTCGGCCGCAACCTTGCCGCCGGCCGCGGCGCGAAGGTCGCCTACATCGACGACGCCGGGCAATGCAGCTACGCCGAGCTCGCCGAGCGTGCCTGCCGCTTCGGCAACCACCTGCTCTCGCTCGGCCTCAGGATGGAGGACCGGGTGCTCATCGCGATGCACGACACGATCGACTGGCCGGTCGCGTTCCTCGGCTGCATCCGCGCCGGCATCGTGCCGATCGCGGTGAACACGCTGCTCACGACGAAGGACTACGAGTTCATGCTCTCCGACAGCCGCGCCAAGGCGCTGCTCGTCTCCCCGCCCCTCAAGCCGCAGTTCGACCCGCTGATCGGGAAGTTGCCGTTCTTGAAGCATGTGCTGGTCTCGCCGTTTGCAGAAATTCTTTCCAAATCGAACCCGAATCTTTCGCCGGCGCCGACCACCCGCGACGACCCCTGTTTCTGGCTGTACTCCTCGGGCTCGACCGGGATGCCGAAGGGCACGGTGCACGTGCACGGCAGCATGCGGATCACGGCGGAGCTGTACGCAGTGGGCGTGCTCGGCATGCGCGAGGGCGACACGGTGTTCTCGGCGGCGAAGCTGTTCTTCGCCTACGGCCTGGGCAACTCGCTGTCGTTTCCGCTCACGGTCGGCGCGACCACGGTGCTGATGGCGGAGCGCCCCACGCCGGACGCGGTGTTCAAGCGGTTGACCGAGAGGAAGCCGACGCTCTTCTTCGGCGTGCCTACGCTCTACGCCGCCATGCTGGCTTCTCCCGGTTTTCCTTCAAGGAATTCTCTTGGCCTGAGGAGTTGCGTATCCGCCGGCGAAGCCCTTCCGCCTCAGATCGCCAAAGGCTTCAAGGAAAAGACCGGCGTCGACATCCTGGACGGGATCGGCTCCACCGAGATGCTGCACATCTTCCTCTCCAACCGGCCCGACGAGCTGCGCCTGGGCACCACGGGCAAGGCGGTGCCGGGCTACGAGCTGCGCCTCGTGGACGAGCAGGGCAACGACGTCAAGCGGGGCGAGCTGGGCGAGCTGCTGATCAAGGGACCCACCGCGGCGAACGGCTACTGGAACAACCGCGCCAAGAGCCGCAGCACCTTCGTGGGCGAGTGGACCAGGAGCGGCGACAAGTACAGCCAGGACAAGGACGGCTTCTACGCCTACGGCGGGCGCACCGACGACATGCTCAAAGTCTCGGGCATCTGGGTCTCGCCCGCCGAGGTCGAGGCGGCGCTGGTCTCGCACGAGGCGGTGCTCGAAGCCGCGGTGGTAGGCAAGGAAGACGAGCAGAAGCTGGTGAAGCCCAAGGCCTTCGTCGTGCTCAAGCCCGGCAAGCAGGCGAGCGCCGAGGAGCTGCAGAACTACGTCAAGTCGAAGCTCGCGCCCTACAAGTACCCGCGCTGGATCGAGTTCAAGGCCGACCTGCCGAAGACCGCGACCGGCAAGATCCAGCGCTTCAAGCTCCGCGGCTGAGCGGTAACAATTGGTTACCGCTTCGCGCGCCCGCCGCTGGTAGCGTGGAGGGCGTGAAGAGGGGCAAGGCCGGAGCAGTTTCCCTTACTGCGCTGCTCGTCGCAGCTGCGTGGAGCGACGGCGCCGAAGCGCGCCCGGGCCATCGCCACTTCCGCCACCATCATCATCATGGCGCGCGGATCGTGCTGTTCGCGGCGCCGGTCTTCGTGCCGCGCTACACCGCGCCGGCGCCGCGCTAGCCGGGCAGGCCGCCGCCGCTCGAGAGGGCGCGTGTGCGCTTCAAGCCCGCGACGAGTAGCCGACGGTAGAGCTGCTCGCGCAACGTTCCTGGCCGGTCGAGCCCCATGCGTTCTAGGTAAGGCATCAGGTCAGGTTTCGTTTTTCCTCTCAGAGCTGCTTCCAGAAGTACAGACACCGATCCGGATGCAGTGCCGGACTTTCCCTTCAAATACTGCAAAGCGGGAACGAGCCGGAGTTCCTCTTCGGTGAAGTCGCTGCCGAACGGGAAGTCGGCGAACAGCCCCCGCTCCCTGAAGGGCGCGAGCGCGGCGGCGAGGCGCTCCGGGGTGTTGGCGCGGGCCGCGTCCGGCAGCCGGTACTCGCGCGCGAGCTTGCCCGCGCGCTTCGCTTGCGCGGCGAGCTCGTCCTGGAAGCGCGCGTCCGTGATGGCGAGCAGGGCCTTGATGGTGTCCTCGTCGGACCTGCCGCGCAGGTCGGCGATGCCGTACTCGGTCACCACGAGGTCGCGCAGGTGGCGCGGGATGGTCGCGTTGGGGTAGCTCCAGACGAGGTTGGAGCGCGTGCGGCCGCCGCTCGAGCGCGTGGCGCGCAGGAGCAGGATCGAGCGGCCGCCCTCGAGCGCGTGCGCCATCGCGACGAAGTTGTATTGCCCGCCCACGCCGCTCACCACCTGGCCGCTCTCCAGCGTCTCCGAAACCGCGGCGCCGAGCAGCGTCGTCATCATGCAGATGTTGAAGAAGCGCGCCTCGCGCCGCTGCGCGGCGCGCTGCGCCTCGGCGCCGTAGAGCTGGTTGGTCCTGGAGACGCGCGTCATGCACAGGCCGTCGAAATCCGCGCCCTTCAGCCCGCGCAGCCAGGCGTAGAGATCCTTCGAGCCGAGGAAGAACGCGGCGTGCAGGTAGCAGCCGTCCTCGACGCGGCGCCTGAGGATCCCGGCGCGCGCGAGGTGCATGAAGCCGTCCATCAGCATCTCGCTCGCGCCGTAAAGACCTTGCTGGAAGGGGTTCTTGCCGCCAACGTGAGAAAAATCTTCTGAAGAAAGAACATCCAAAACAGAACAGTACTCAGCATTGCGCCGATGCCTCAGAATCGTTGCGTAAACCAGGGCATCCGAGAGCGCGCCGATGCCGATCTGCAGCGTGCCGCCGTCGCGCACCAGCGTGCTCGCGTGCAGGCCGAGCGCGAATTCCGCGACGCTCACCGGCTCGCGCGGCACGGCGAAGAGCTCGTGGCGCGTGCCGGGGGCCTCGAGCAGCAGGTCGAAGAACTCCGCCGGCACCTCGGCGTCGTTGCCGAGAAACGGCAGGTCCGGGTGCACCTGTCCGACGAGCAGCGGCCGCAGCCGGCCCTCGGCCGCCATGCGATCGAGCACGTCGAGCGTCAGGTCGGGGTTGCAGGACAGGCTGTAGCGCGTGCCCTGCGGGGTGATGCGCTTCGCGACCAGCTGCACGATCACGTTCACGCCCGCGGCGGCGAGCGCGCGCGCCACGTGCGTGTAGTTGACGCTCAGGTAGGCGCGCTGCGCCGGCTCGAGGCCGAGCATCGCCCCTGACTGAAAATAGAACTCGCTCACCTGGACGTTGCCCGGCAGCCGGTGCGCGCGCAGCGCCTCCACGTAGGCGAGATCCGGATAGCCGGCGCCGAAGTGGCGCGCGGCGAACGGCGCGAGGAAGCGGCGCTCGAGCTCGCTCTTCGCGC
>JBFLYF010000063.1:0-12426 GCA_040756795.1 Pseudomonadota bacterium | reverse complement strand
CGGCGCTGCGCATCGCGTCCTGAGATGGAGCTGCCCTTCGGCGAGATCGCCGCGCTCGCCGCGGCGGCGTTCGCCGGCTCGGTGGTGTTCGGCCTCACCGGCTTCGGCGCGGCGCTCATCACCATTCCGATCGCCACGCACCTCGTGCCGCTGCCCTTTGCGCTCGCGCTCTTCGTGCTGATGGATCTCGCCAACGCCTTTCGCATCGGCTTCGAGAATCCGGCCAACGCCGTCCGGGCCGAGTGGGCGCGCCTGGTGCCTGCGATCCTCGCCGGCACGATCGCCGGCATCACGCTGCTCGTCAACCTGCCGCGCCAGGCGGCGACGTTCGCGCTCGGCGTCTTCGTCACCGCTTTCGCGCTCTACAGCCTGGCGAGCCATCCCGAGGCGCGGCGCGTCCTCGCGGCGCGCTGGGCGTACGCCGCGGGCTTCGCCGGCGGCATCACCAGCACGCTCTTCGGCGCGGGCGGCCCGCCCTACGCGATGTACCTGTCGCACCGCGGCCTGACCAAGGAGCAGTACCGCGCGACGCTCGGCCTCGCGACCCTCACCAGCATCTCGCTGCGCACCATCGCGTTCTTCGCCACCGGCTTCCTGCTCGAGGCGAAGGTGTGGCTCTACGCCCTCGCCATCGTTCCGGCGGGGCTTGCGGGGCTGTGGGTGGCGGGCCACCTGTTCCGGCGCATCTCGCGCGGCGGCCTGATGCGCGCGGTGGCGCTGGTGCTGCTCGCGAGCGGCATCTCGCTGCTCGCGCGCGCCGTTTCCTAGCGGTACATGTACTCGCGCGTCCAGGGCAGCGGGTTGCGCCCCGGATCGCTCGAGCTTACGGCGAGCACCTGGTGGATGGTGACCCAGTGCTGCGCGAACGCGTGGGCGCAGCCGGCGAGGTAGAGCCGCCAGATGCGGGTGCGTTTCTCCCCGGCATGGGCGCGCGCAGCCGCGAGGCCGGCTTCCAGCCGCCGCGACCACTCGGCCAGGGTCTTCGCGTAATGCAGCCGCAGCGTCTCGACGTCCATCACCTCGAGCCCGGCCGCGGCCATCTCCTTCACCACCAGCGACAGGTGCGGGATCTCGCCGTGCGGGAAGACGTACTTCTCGACGAACTCGCCCGCGCCCAGGCCCACCTCGCGGCTCTCGGCGTCGGCCGCGGTGATGCCGTGGTTGAGCGCGATCCCGCCGTCGGCGAGCAGCCGGCGGATCGCGCCGAAATAGACCGGCAGGTTCTTGAGTCCCACGTGCTCGAACATGCCGATCGAGGCGATCTTGTCGAACGCGCCTTCGCCCGGGACGTCGCGGTAGTCCTGCAGCAGCACGCGGCAGCGGTCCGCGAGGCCAGCGGCGCGGATGCGCTCGTTGGCGAGCGCGTGCTGGTTCTCCGAGAGCGTGATGCCGGTCGCCTCGGCGCCGAACTTCTCGGCCGCGTGCATCGCGAGCGCGCCCCAGCCGCAGCCGATGTCGAGAAAGCGGTCGCCGGGCTGCAGCCGCAGCTTCCTGCAGATGTGGTCGAGCTTCTGCTCCTGCGCCTGCTCGAGGTCCTCGCTGCCGCTCTTGAAGTAGGCGCAGGAGTAGACCATGCGCCGGTCGAGCCAGAGCCGGTAGAAATCGTTCGAGACGTCGTAGTGGTAGCGGATCGCCTCGGCGTCGATCTTCCTGTTGTGCAGCCCGAAACGCGGCAGGCGGCCTTTGGCCGGCTTGCCCCAGGTCCGGGTCAGCGCCTCGGCGGCGCGCAGCGCCTCGTCGATCGGGCCCTCGAGCTCGACGTCTCCCTCGACATAGGCCTCGCCGAGCGCGGCGAGGTCGGGGTTGGCCAGGCGGCGCAGCGCCGCCGCGGCCGGCACGCGCAGGGTGACGCTCGGGTGCCCGCCCAGCTCGAAGCGCTTTCCGTTCCACAGCTCGATCGCGAGCGGCACCTCGCCGCGCGCCTTGAGCTCGGCGAGCTTCTTCTCGATACGCGATTCGAGCATGGCCCCAATCCTACGCCGACTTCTCGCGCAAGGTAACGAACTCCTCCGCCGCGGTGGGGTGGATGCCGACCGTGGCGTCGAACTGGGCTTTGGTCGCGCCGAGCTTCACCGCGATGGCGACGCCCTGGATGATCTCGCCCGCGTCCGGGCCGATCATGTGCGCGCCGAGCACCCGCTGGCTGCGCGCATCCACCACCAGCTTCATGAAGATCCTCTCGCCGCTCGGCGTCAGGCTGTGCCTGAGGGAAGTGAAGGCGGTCTTGTAGACCTCCACCGCGCCATGGCGCTCGCGCGCCTTCTCCTCCGACAGCCCCACGCTGGCGAGGTTCGGGTTGGCGAATACCGCGGTCGGCACGTTCTCGTGGTCCACCGGGGTCGGCGCGCCGCCAAAGAGAGTCCTTGCGAGCGCCGTGCCCTCGGCGGTCGCCACCGGCGTGAGGTTCAGCCGGTTGGTGACGTCGCCGATGGCGTGGATCGAATCCACCGAGCTCTTCGAGTAGCGGTCCACCAGCACCGCGCCGTCGGCGCCGAGCCCGACGCCCGCCGTCTCCAGGCCGAGGCCTGCGGTGTTGGGTTTGCGTCCGGTGGCAAACAGCACCAGATCGAAGATGCCATGGGTTTCGTTCTGGAACTTGACCTTCAACCCCGGCTCGACCGAAACCGGATTCGTCTGAAGCAAAATCGAAACCCCTTTCTTGCGCATCTCTTCGGCGAGCCGGGTGCCGAGCTCGGCATCGAAGCCGCGCAGCAGGCGCGCTCCGCGATAGGCGAGCGTGGTCTCTACGCCCAGGCCGCGGAAGATCGAGGCGAACTCGACCGCGATGTAGCCGCCGCCCACCACCAGCGCGCGCCGCGGCAGGCGCTCGAGGAAGAACGCCTCGTTCGAGGTGATGCCGAGCTCCTCTCCCGGGATGCCGGGCTTGTGCGGCCGCGAGCCGGTGGCGACCAGGATGTGCTGCGCGGAGAAGGTTTTGCCGTCGATTTCGACCTCGTGTTTCCCCCGGACAAAAGCCTTCCCTCGGAAAATCGAAACCCCCACACTGACCAACAATCGCTCGTAAACCGCGTTCAGCCGCGCGATCTCGCGCTCCTTGCCGGCGAGCAGCGTCGGCCAGTCGAAATCGGGCGCGGCGATGCGCCAGCCGTAGGCCGCGGCGTCCTCGAGGTCGTCGCGGAAATGCGCGGCGTAGGAGAACAGCTTCTTCGGGATGCAGCCGACGTTGACGCAGGTGCCGCCGAAGCGGCCGGACTCGGCGATCGCGACGCGCGCGCCGAGCGTCGCCGCGACGCGGCTGGCGCGCACGCCGCCCGAGCCGCCGCCGATGGTGAAGAGATCGAAGTCGAACTTCAGGAGGTCACTTCAGGTTCTTCAGGTTCATCTCCACCAGATCCAGGAGCGACGCGATGCTGCCGTGCCCCTTGCCGGCGAGCCACTTCTGCGCGTTCTGCACCCGCTGCTCGATCTGCGCGCGCGGCATGCCCTCGATGCCGATGAACAGCTTCGCCAGGTCGGTGAGTCCCGCGGCCGCGGCGGCGGCGCCTGCTTCCTTGAGCTTGGCCTCGATCGCGGCGCGATCGAGGTTGGTCACCAGCTTCATGGTCTTGTCGTCGCTCATGGCGCCCTCCTTTAGCGGCTAAGTATATAGCGTCCGGATGCGAGCCGGGCGCGTCCCTCCGCGGTCAGCTTCTGCAGATGCGCGAGCAGCGAGCGCGCCGCCACCGGATGCAGCCGCGGCGGCACGTCGTCGTAGACTTCGGGCACCAGCTGCTCGAGCGAGGCGCTGCCGCGCTGCTCGAGCGCCTTCACCACTTTCGCCTCGCGCGCCAGGCGGTGCGCGATCAATCGCCTTATTTCCCGATGCGGCGCGCCGATCAGGTAGCCGTGGCCCGGCGCGATGATGGCGATGTCCTCGCCGAGCAGCCGCTCGAGCGCCCCGAGGTAGGCGCGCATGTCGCCGTCGGGCGGATTGATCACCACGGTCGAGCCCTGCATCACCTGGTCGCCGGTGAAGAGCATGCGCGTTTCCTCGAGCATGTAGCACAGGTGGTTCGAGGCGTGCCCCGGCGTATGCAGCGCGCGCAGCGTGAAGCCCTCGCCCGCGAGCCGCTCGCCGTCGCCGAGCACGCGATCGGGCGTGAAGCGGCGGTCCTGGTTGCCGTGCTCGGGAGCCGGCATGCCGAGCACCTGCGCGCCGGTCGCGCTTTTCAGCCGCTCGGCGGCGGGCGAGTGATCCACATGCGTGTGCGTCGTCAGGATCCAGCGGATCCGCCCCGCGCCCGCGGCGATCAGCGCGGCGATGTGCGTGTCGATCGCCGGGCCCGGATCAATCACCGCAAGCTCGTTTTCTCCCACCAGATAGGAGTTGGTCCCCGGCCCGGTCATCGCGCCGGGGTTGGGCGCGGTGAGGCGCGTGACGCGGCGGTCGAGGCGCTTGGCGACGCCGGGCTGGATGACGAAGCAGGTATCGCCTTTTTCCTCCGGGTCGCTCCAGTGGATCTCGTAGTAGGGCGGGTCGGCGCGCCGGAACAGGCGCTGCGAGCCCTCGTGATCGAGTGCCCAGCAGGCGGCGTTGACCTCGATGTCGCCGAGGCTCCGCGCGTGCTCGAGCGCAGCGCGCGGCGAGCCGAACGGCGCGAGATCCGCGAGCGTGCTGCGCGTAGGGTAGATCAGCTCGAGCTCGCGCCGCCGGTCCTTCTCCAGCGCCTCGCGCGGGCTGACCCAGACGCTGTGCACCGTCTCGGAGCGGTCGTGCGCGCCGTCCTGGCCCTCGGGCGCGCAGGCGACGAAGAAGCGCGTGCTGAAGCGCCGCGCGCGCCCCGGCGCCGTGATCCAGTGGCTGTAGTAGGCGATCTCGTGCGCCGGGACGAACAGGTTCTCGCTCTCCAGGAACTCGCTGAAGACGAGCTCTCCCGCGTTCAGCGGCGCGCGAAAGCGCTCGAGCGCCGCCGCCCGCTCCGGGGCGATGGGGGCGCCGTCCGCGCCGCAGGCGAGCAGGATCCCCGCCTCCTCGAAGCACTCGCGCGCCGCCGCCACCCAGTAGGCGAGGCCGCCCGAGGCAAGGCCCAGGCGCGCGCTCGCCTGCGCGTCGCTGAGGCCGAGCGTTCGCCCGAGCGAGCGTTCGCTCGCGTCGTCCGCATCGAGCGCACCGCCCGGAAACACGTAGGCGCCGGGCAGGAACGCGGCCCGGCTGGTGCGCTGGAGCATGAACACTTCGGGCCCCGCGTCGCCGGCGCGCAGCAGCAGCAGGGTTGCCGCCGGCCTGGGTTGCTGTTTCATGCGCTCCGGCCCACCCGATCTTTTTCGTTTTGCGACCTTATCTGCGCGCGCATGCGCTCCCAGTCCGCGTCGCTCAGGCGATCGAGCTCGGTGAAATAGGCCCCGGTCGCGAGGTAGCCCGCGCCGTCGAGCGCGATGGTCTCGCCGGAGAGCCACTCGCAGCCGTCGGCCATGAGGAAGACGGCGAGGTTCTGCAGCTCCTCCATGCGGCCCACGCGGCGCATCGGGTTCACCTTGCTCGAATCCGAGAAATCCCCTTCCGGGCGAAGGCGCTTCGCCGCCCCTTCGGTGGGAAACGGCCCGGGCGCGATCGCGTTCAGCCGGATGCCGTGCTTGCCCCACTCGACCGCGAGCGACTTGGTCATGATGTGCACGCCCGCCTTGGACATCGCCGAGGGCACGACGTAGGGCGAGCCGGTCCACACCCAGGTCACCAGGATCGAGACCACCGAGCCCTTGTGGCCGCCCGCGATCCAGCGCCTGCCGACCGCGTGCGTCACGTAGAACGTGCCGTGGAAGACGATGTTGGCGATGGCGTTGAAGCCGTTCGCGGACAAATCCTTCGTGGGGCTGATGAAGTTGCCGGCGGCGTTGTTGACCAGACCCGTCAGCGGGCCGGACTCGTCCCAGATCCGCTGCACCATCGCGTCGACCGCCTGCGCATCCCGGATGTCGACGGCGCAGGTGTTGACTTTGCCCCCATGGGCTTTCATCAGGGACGAGGCCGTTTCCGCCAGCACCGGCCCGCGGCGCCCGGCAATCCACAGCTCGGCGCCGAGCTGCAGGTACTTCGCCGCGATCTCCCTGCCGAGGCCGGTGCCGCCGCCGGTGACGAGGATGCGCTTACCCTGGAGCAGACCGTCCTTGAACATGGCGTTCCTTTTTGCGGGAACGCCTATTCTAAGAGGTCGGCTCAGGCCGTGACCGCTTCCTCCGGCGCGTACGAGGCGAGGCCGTTGCCGAAAGACCAGTTCTCCTTCGCGACCTCGACCAGGTTGATCCACACGTCCTCGGGGCGCAGCTGCACCGCTGCGGCGAGGCGCGCGGCGATGGCTCGATACAGGGCGCGCTTGAGGTAAAGCGAGCGCCCGGCGCTCAGCGTGATCTGGATGATCACCAGGTCGCGGCTGCGCGCGATGCCGAGGTACTCGCGGTCGTAGACGAAATCCTCGGGATCGTGCTCGCTGATGATCTGGAAGCGGTCCTTCACCGGCACGTCGATCGTCTCGACCAGCGCGCGGTGGATGGCGTCTCCCACCTTGCGGCGGTAGGACGCGGGCTTGCCCCTAAGCAGCGAAATGCGGACGAACGGCATACGGAATCCTCTCGAGGTCGGCAAGGCGCGCGATCGGCGAGCAGTCGCGCTGCGGCTGCGCGAGCGGGCGCGAAACGCGCACGTAGAGCGCGCTCTCGCGGTGGCGCCGCGTCTCGTACCCCATCGCGTGCACGAGGGCGAGCATGCGCGGGTTCTGCGCGAGCACCTCGCCCTCGATGCGCTCGATCCCCGCGGCGCGCGCGAGGCACTCCAGGTTGCGCAACAGCCGCTTGCCGATTCCCATCCCCTGCCAGGCATCGGCCACCACAAGCGCGAAGTCGCAGCGCTGCGGGAACGGGTCGGCGGCGTATTGCGCCATTGCAACGAGCGCGTCGCCTTCTTCGCGCGGCACTGTAGCGAGCAGAGTCACCGCGCTGCGCGGCGAGGCGCGGCTGAAGCGCTCGAGCCACTCGGGCGCGAGCTCGCGCACGCCGTTGAAGAAGCGCTGGTAGCGCGTCTCAGGCGACAGCCCGCGGACCAGCGCCTGGATCGCCTGCGCGTCTGCGGCCGCGGCCGGCCGGATGAGCGCAAGGGTGCCGTCGGCAAGCCGCCAGCTGTCCGCCAAAGGGCTCCCCGCAGTCGCCATGCGTCAAGCGAGCGAGAGGGAAGCTTCGGCGAACGTCTGCACGATGGCGAGGCCGGGCTTCTGCAGCCGGAAGCACTGGCCGGGCTCGAGCACCACGTCCTTGCGGCTGTTTTCTTCGGTGATCCAGAGCGCGCCTTCCCGGGCGCAGATGGTGCTGCCCGCGCCGTCGCGGACCTTGAGCGTCTGGCCGCGCGCAAGGCGCAGCGCGCCGGATGCGATTTCGATGTTCATATCACCCCCAATGAAGGCTCAGCGAGCGCAGATCGAGGCGCGGCGTGAGCTTGCGAACGAGTCTGGCGAACGCGCCGTGCACTGCCTCGGCACGGGCACGGCGCGCGCGGGCCTCCAGCGCCGCGAGCAGCTCGGGGTGGGTGCGGATCGCTTCCATAGTCACGTTTCTCATGGGGTTTCTCCTTGCTTTAGGCATGCGAATGGTGCATCCTTGCTGCGACGCACTCAAACGGTAAATTTTCAGGATTAGCATGCAAAACAGGAATGCAGGAACGCAGCCCAGGCTGCCCTCGCTCGACCTGCTGAAGGGCTTCGAGGCGGCCGCGCGCCTGCTCTCCTTCACGCGCGCGGGCGAGGAGCTCTATCTCAGCCAGTCGGCGGTGAGCCGGCAGATCCAGGAGCTCGAAGAGCAGCTCGGCGTGCCGCTGTTCCAGCGCCGCCACCGCGCGCTCGCGCTCACCGAGGCCGGGCAGACGCTCTATCCCGCGGCGGCGCAGGTGCTGGCGACGATGCGCTCGGTGACCGGGAAGCTGCGCGCGAGCACCGGCCGGCGCACGCTCTCGGTGACGACGACGAGCTCGTTCGCCGCGCTCTGGCTGATCCCGCGGCTCGCCGGCTTCACGCGCGGGCATCCGGGGATCGACGTGCGCATCACCGCGGACTCGAGGGTGCAGGACCTGGAGCGCGACGGGCTGGACGTGGCGCTGCGCCACGGCCCGGCCTCGCTCGCCGGGCCGAACGCGGTGCGCCTGTTCGGCGAGAAGGTGTTCCCGGTGTGCAGCCCGAAGCTGCTGAAGAAGACGCCTCTGGAGAAGCCCGCCGACCTGCGGCATCACGTCCTGCTGCAGTTCGACGATCCCGACGGCCGCCATCCGTGGCTGCACTGGAAGACCTGGCTCGAGGTCGAGCGCCTCGCCGACCTGCGCCCGGCGGGAACGCTCTCGTTCTCGGGCTACGAGCAGATCATCCCGGCGGCGGTGGCGGGGCACGGCGTTGCGCTCGGGCGCAGCCCGCTGGTGAAGGACCTGCTGCGCTCCGGCGAGCTGGTCGCACCGTTCAAGAGCGAGGCGGACCCGGCGCGCGCCTACTTCGCGATCCTGTCGCAGGATGCGGCGCGCCGCCCCGAGGCGCTCGCTTTCGTCGCCTGGCTGAAGTCCGAGGCGGCTAGACGGTGAGCACGAGCTTGCCGATGTGCGTGCTCGACTCCATCAGCCGGTGCGCCTCGCGCGCCTCGGCGAGCGCAAACGTCCGGTAGATCACCGGCTTGATCCTGCCGGCTTCGATGAGCGGCCAGACCCTCTCGCGCAGCTTCGCGGCGATCGCGCCCTTGAACGCGACCGGCCGCGGCCGCAGCGTGGAGCCGGTCAGCACGAGGCGCCGGCGCATCAGCTCGTTGATGTCGAGCTCGGCCTTCGCGCCGCGCAGGAAGGCGATGAACACGAGCCTGCCGTCGTCGGCGAGGCACTTGAGCTCCTTCGGCACGTAGTCGCCGCCGACCATGTCGAGGATCACGTCCACGCCCTTGCCGCCGGTCGCCGCCTTCACCTCGGCGGCGAAATCCTGTGTGCGGTAATTGATCGCTTTCTCCGCGCCCAGCTGCACGCAGGCGGCGCACTTCTCGTCGCTCCCGGCGGTGGCGAAGACGCGGTGGCCCATGGCGGCGGCGAGCTGGATCGCGCTGACGCCGATTCCCGAGCTGCCGCCCTGCACGAGCAGCGTTTCGCCGGCTTTCAGCCCCGCGCGGTCCCAGACGTTCGACCAGACGGTGAAGAAGGTTTCCGGGAGCGACGCCGCTTCCACCGGCGAGAGCCCCTTCGGCACGGGCAGCGCCTGCACTTCGGGGGCCACACAGTACTCGGCATAGCCGCCGCCCGCGACCAGCGCACACACCTTGTCGCCCGGCTTCCACATCTTCACCGCACCGCCGCAAGCGACCACCTCGCCCGCGATCTCGAGCCCCGGAATGTCGGGCGCCCCCGGCGGCACCGGATAGTTGCCCTTTCTCTGCAGCACGTCGGGCCGGTTGACGCCGGCCGCGGCGACCTTGACCAGGATCTCGTCGGGCTTGGGCTCGGGCCGCGGCCGCTCGGCCGGCACGAGGACCTCGGGCTCCCCCGGCATCCTGATCTCGATGGCTTTCATGGCGCTATTTTGACAGCAGGCGGCGCGCGGCCCAGGCGAGATCGACGTTACCGCCCGAGATCACGACGCCCACGCGCTTGCCGCGGGCGTCGAGCTTGCCTTTCAGGAGCGCGCAGGCGGCGAGCGCGCCCGTAGGCTCGACCACGATCTTCATGCGCTCCCAGAGGAAGAACATGGCCTCGAGCAGCTCGGCGTCGGTGACGGTGAGCATGTCGTCGACGTGCTTCATCACCAGCGGGAAGGTGAGCTTGCCGAGCGAGGGCGTGCGCGCGCCGTCGGCGATGGTCTCGGGGTTGTGCACGGTGTGCAGCGTCCTGGTGTGGAACGACCTGGTCGCGTCGTCGCCCGCGGCCGGCTCGACGCCGACCACGCGGCAGCCGGCGCTCAGGTGCTTCGCCGCGATGGCGCAGCCCGAGAGCAGCCCCCCTCCGCCGCAGGGCACGGCGAGCAGGTCGAGCAGCCCCGCGTCCTCGACGAGCTCCTTCGCCGCGGTGCCCTGGCCGGCGATGACGTGCGGGTGGTCGAAGGGCGGGATGACGGTGAGCTTTTGCTCCTCGGAGATCTTTCTTGCGACTTCCTCCCGGGATTCGTCTTTTGCGTAAACCACCACGTTCGCCCCATAGCCGCGCGTCGCCTCGAGCTTGACGCGCGGCGCATCGGCCGGCATGACGATGGTCGCCGGGATCCCGAGCATCCTGCCGGCGAGCGCGACCGCCTGCGCGTGGTTGCCCGAGGAATAGGCGATGACGCCGCGGCGCTTCTGCTCCGCACCGAGCTGGCAGAGCGCGTTGTAGGCGCCGCGGAACTTGAACGCGCCCATGCGCTGGAAATTCTCGCACTTGAAGAACGCGCTCGCGCCGGTGAGCGCGTCGACCTGCGAGGAGGCGAGCACCGGCGTGCGCTTGGCGTGCGCGCGGATGCGCTCGTGCGCCCGCGCGACGTCGTCGAAGCTCACCGCCATCGCGCGATTGTAGAATGGGCCCATGGACTACTCCAGGTACAAAGACCTCAAGATCCGCCGGCTCGAGCCCGGCATCCTCGAGCTGGTGATGGGCGAGGAGGGCGGCAAGCTCTCCACCGCGACCGAGCGCCTGCACAAGGAGCTCGCCGAGGTGTGGCTCGACATCGACCGCGATCCCGAGACGCGCGTCGCGATCCTGCGCGGCGCGGGCAAGGGGTTCTCGGCGGGCGGCGACCTCGCGATGGTGGAGAAAATCACGCAGGACTTCGCGGCGCGCGCGCGCGTCTGGCGCGAGGCGCGCGACCTGGTCTACAACCTCATCAACTGCTCGAAGATGGTGGTCTCGGCGATGCACGGCCCGGCGGTGGGCGCGGGGCTGGTGGCCGGGCTCCTGGCCGACGTCTCGATCGCGGCGAAGGACGCGCGCATCATCGACGGCCACACGCGCCTCGGCGTCGCCGCCGGCGACCATTCCGCGATCATCTGGCCGCTGCTCTGCGGCATGGCGAAGGCGAAGTACTACCTGCTGCTGTGCGAGGAAGTTTCCGGCGAGGAGGCCGAGCGCATCGGGCTGGTTTCGATGACTTGCGAGAAAAGCGAGCTCACCGAGAAAACGCTCGAGGTGGCGCGCAAGCTCGCCGCGGGCGCGCAGACCGCGCTGCGCTGGACCAAGTGGAGCCTCAACAACTGGCTGCGCATGGCGGGGCCTTCGTTCGACGCCTCGCTCGCGCTCGAGATGCTCGGCTTCACCGGCCCCGAGGCGAAGGAGGGACTCGCCTCGCTGCGCGAGAAGAGGAAGCCCTCCTTCCCGCCCGAGCCGAAGGACTTCTAGGCTGCGGGCTTGCTGAAGTCGAGCGCGTCGCCGCCGCCCGCGGCGGCCGGCGCGGGCGCGGCCGCGGCCACGGGCGCCGCGGCGGCGCCGGAAAACAGGCGCTCCAGATCGCGCACCACGGCGGCCGGGTCCGGCGGCACGCGGCCCTGCGAGGTGAGCAGGATGCGCACCGGAAGATCGATCAACGTCGGCTCGGGATGATCGCGCAGGTGCGCGAGATTCTGCAGCTGCGGCAGGATGTGCTGCGTCCGCACTCCGGCCATGGCGCTCTCGAGCCCATGGATCAGCGCGGTCTGCGCGCGGGCGATGCCGATCAGCAGCTCGGCGAGTTGTTGGGTCGAGGGTTGCGCCATGACGGACCTCCTTCTGCGGCGATGTTAACATCGCCGCGGTGTTTTCCTGGAAGCGCCCGGACAATCTCGGAGTGAAGGACGGGCGCCTCGCGCCCTGCAGGCGCACGCCGAACTGCGTCTCGAGCCAGGCGGCCCCGGCCGATGCCGAGCACTACGTCGCGCCGATCCCGTTCGAGGGCGGGGTGCACGAGGCGATGGCGGCTGCGCGCAAGGCGGTCGAGGCGATGCGCGGATCGACCGTGATCCGGCAGGAGGGCGGCTACCTGTACGCCGAATACCGCTCGAAGCTCATGCGCTTCGTAGACGACCTTGAGCTCTGGTTCGACGCGCAGGCAGGCGTGCTGCACGTGCGCTCGGCCTCGCGCCTCGGCCGGCGCGACTTCGGCGTCAACCGCGCGCGCGTCGAGGCGCTGCGCGCGCGCATCAAGGCCTGAATTCCGCGATGACCGGCTGGTGGTCCGAAGCCTGTGTCCGTGCGTCGATGCGTACCGTAGCGACGCGCTCCGCCAGTTCCTTCGACACGAAGACGAAATCGCAGCAATAAGGCGTCTCGCCGTGCTCCCGGTCGTGCAAGCGGAAGGTGGGCGCGTGCGCGGCGCCGGGATGCGCGAGCGCCCACGCGTCCGCGTACGCCTGCCGCAGGCGCGCGAGCAGCGGATCCTGCGGCCGCATGTTGAAGTCGCCGCACAGGATCGACGCTGCGGGCCGTGCAAAAGGCTGGAAAGGCCCGGACGAATACGTGCTTGCAGCTCCTGCTTGCGCGTG
>JBFLYF010000062.1:0-12457 GCA_040756795.1 Pseudomonadota bacterium | reverse complement strand
TGAAGGCGAGCGCGCGCTCGAGAGCGGCGAGCTCGCCGCGCAACCCTTCCAGCACCTCGCGCGCCGACCGCATCGGGTCGGACGACTCCGCCGCCGCCGCGCAGCGCGCTACCAGCTCGTGGACTTCCATCGGCTCACCCTCCGGCGAGCCGAATGATAGCCCGGCGCGCTATTTCAGTGCGGCGAGCAGCGCGAGGAAGATGAACAGCACCGCCAGCGCCTGCCAGCCGACGCGGCGGAACATCAGCCAGTGGCTCGCACGCTGGTCCTCCGCGCCGCCGTGCGCCATCGAAACGACGCCGTTGAACAACGAGATCGCCGCGAGAACCGCCGCGACCAGCCCGAGCGCAGTGATCAGGGACATAGGGGCCTCCTTCGTGCGATCAGACGCCGAAACGCGCCGCGCGCCTTGATCTGGCACAAGAAAAAGCCGCTTCGCGGCCGATTCAGCCGGTATTCAGCGCCCCGCCGCCGTCCACCAGCAGCTCGACCCCGGTGATGAAGTTCGCCTCGTCGGAAGCGAGGAACAGGGCGGCGTTGGCCACGTCCCAGGCGGTTCCCATCTTGCGGCGCAGCGGCACGCGCGCGTCGCGCTGCGCCGCGATTTCGGCGCGCGGCTTGCCCGTGGCACGGGCGCGCGTGTCCACCGCCATGGGCGTGTCCATGAGGCCGGGCAGGATGACGTTGGCGCGGATGCCGTACTCGGCGTTCTGGATCGCGATCTGCTTGGTGTAGGCGATCATCGCCGCCTTGGTGGCCTTGTAGGTCACGAGGGGATACTTCTCCAGCGCGGCGAGCGAGGAGATCAGGACGATCGCGCCCGAGCGCTGCCGGCGCATCACCGGCAGCGCGTGCTTGCAGGCCATCACCGCGCCGCGCAGGTTGATCGCGCAGATGCGGTCGAACGCCTCCTCGGTGATCTCGGTGGGCGAAGCGTCGCCGCCCGCGATGCTCACGCCCACGTTGTAGTGCAGGATGTCGATGCGGCCCCAGCGTGCTTGCGCGGCCGCAATCATGCCTGCCATGTCCTTTTCCCTGGTGACGTCGGCCCGGTGGGCAAAGCCCTCGCCCCCTTCCTTCCTGATCATCGCTGCAGTTTCCTCCGCCGAGCCGAGGTCCCGGTCGACAGCCATCACCTTCGCGCCTTCCTGCGCGAACCGTATCGCCGTGGCGCGCCCGTTGCCCATGCCGCTGCCGGGACCTTGCCCCGCGCCGATGACGATGGCGGTCTTGTTTTCGAGTCTCACCAGTGCTTACCCGTCCCGCTTTGCACTGCTCTGCGCTTGGTCAGTCTGCTGCTTCGTTGGCGTTTCGTCCGGCTTCTTGTAATCGCCGATGGCGCCTTTCAGCGGGCACACCGAAAACGCCGGACACTTCTTGCAGCCTACTGCAATTGCGATGGGACATAGGGTCATCTCACGTCTCCTTCAACAATTGTCTGCGCTGGATTTGGCTCATTCCCGCAGCCGCACTGCAAGGCTCTGCGTCGAGCGTCCGATCAGCCCGGTCGAATCGAAGATCCGTGCCTCGGCGACGCCGCCGCCGGAGGGGCCGAGCAGGGTGCGCGCGTCGATGCAGACCCACTCGCCGCGCGCCTGGCGCAGCAGGTTGATGGTGAGGTCGGAGTTGACGAAGACGTAGCGCCGGAAGTCGAGCGCCGCGCTGATGCCGTTGCCCGAATCCGCGGCCACCGCCACGCGCTGGAAGGGGCTCGGCGTCTCGCCCTCGACGAGCGGGTGGCGCATCCTCATCCAGACCGCGCAGGGGCCGCGGAAGAACTTCCCCTCCGCGATCCGGCCCTCCATCAGGTCGGCGTAGCCGGGCTCCGCGCTCGCGAACGGAAACTGCTCGACGCTTGAATCCTCCACGCTGCGCGGCGCCTGCGGCAGCGGATGGCCGGGAACTCTCTCGGGCATGGCGACAGCGGATTCGCGCTGCGCGAGCGCGGTGAAGCGCGCGAGCTCCTTGCCTTCGGAAGCGAGGCGCGCGGCGAAATGCGCCGCGTTGCGGCCGGCGTACTGGGTCTCGACCTCGACCTCGAGCTCGGCGATCGGGATCGGGCGCAGCAGGTTGGCGGTGAGCCGCGCGAGGTGCGTCATCTCCAGCTTCGCGGCCTCGCGCTCCATGGCGCCGGCGACGAGCGCGATCGGCGGCCCGGCATGCTGGTGGTCCGGGTGCCACGGCCCGCGCGTGAGCTTCGTGGACCGGAACCTGCCCTCGCCGAGAGAAACGAAGGCGCTCTTCACGCGCGCCGCGCCACGATGAACAGGCGCCGGAACGGAAACAGCGTGCTGCCGTCCGGCTCTTTCTTGTATGTTTTTTCTATTCTGGCTCTGTACTCTTTCTCAAAGGCGCTTTTCTCGGGTTCCTCGAGGCGGTCGAGGAACTGCTTGAGCCACGATCCCTTGGTGAATTCGGCCACGGGGTTGTCGCCCTTCATCACCTGCAGATACTCGCACTCCCAGATGTCGAGCGCGGCGCTGCGGTCCTTGAGCACGCGCCAGTAGAAGTCGGGGTCCTGCGTGGGCTTCCTGCGCAGATGCGGCTCGAGCTTCGCGCGCCATGGCCCTTGCTCGATCGTTGCGGTGATGGTCGCGTGCGAGGGCGCGTCGAAATTGCGCGGCATCTGCACCGCGAGCCAGCCGCCGGGCTTCACCGCCTCGAGCAGGCGCGGGAAGAGGCGCTCATGGCCGTCCAGCCAGTGCAATGCGGCGTTGCTGTAGAGGACGTCGACCGGCGCCCGCGGGCGCCAGGCGCCGAGGTCGGCCTGCTCGAAGCTCGCGCCCGGGTGGTCGGCGCGCGCCCGCGCCAGCATCTCGGGCGAGCCGTCCACGCCGAGCAGGCGGCACTTCGGCCAGCGCTCGAGGAGCATCGGCGCGAGGCTGCCCGCCCCGCAGCCGAGGTCGACCACGGTGTCGGGCGCCTCGGCCGGGATGCGCGCCAGCAGGTCGAGCGCGGGCCGCAGCCGCTCGCCCGCGAATTTCAGGTACTGCGACGGATCCCAGCCCAATGCCCTAGTTGGCCTTCATCCCGGTCGCCCTGACGACCGGCGCCCACTTGGCGATGTCCGCGCGCAGGAACCTGTCGAACTGCTCGATCGTCATGGGCATCGGAGTCGCGCCTTGCTCGCCCCAGCTCTTCTTTACTTCAGGTGAGTTCAAGACCTTCACGATTTCAGTGTTCAATTTTTCAACAATCGGCCGCGGCGTGCCGGCGGGCGCCATGAGGCCGAGCCAGATGCCGGTCTCGTAGCCCGGCACGCCCGCTTCCGAGATCGTCGGGACCTCCGGCATGACCGAGGAACGGGTCTTGCCGGTGGTGCCCATCGCCTTGACCTTTCCGGCGCGCACGTTGGGTGCCATGGTGGTGATCGCGTCGATCATCATGTGCACTTGCGCGCCGAGGATGCCGGCGCGCGCGCCGTCGCTGCCTTTGTAGGGGACGTGCACGATGTCGACTCCGGCCATGGTTTTGAACAGCTCGCCCGCCATGTGGTAGGGCGTGCCCGGTCCCGAGGACGCGTAATTCAGCCTGCCCGGGTGGGCCTTCGCCTGCGCGATCAGCTCCTTCAGGTTGTTCGGCTGCACGCTCGGGTGCACCACCATCAGCAGGTCCGAGTAGTTGACGCCGGTGATCGGCGCCAGGTCCTTCATCAGCGCGTAGGCCTTCTTCGGAATCAGCGTCTCGTTGACGGTGTGCGTGTTCGACATCATGAGCAGGGTGTAGCCGTCGGGGGCGGATTTCGCCACGGCGTCGGCGCCGATGCCTCCGCCGCCGCCGACGCGATTTTCGACCACGACCGGCTGGCCCATCGCATCGCCGATCTTGGCGCCGAGGAAGCGCGCGTAGATGTCGGCAGGCCCGCCGACGCCGAACGGCACGATGATCTTGACCGAGCGGGTCGGGTAGTTCTGCGCCTGCGCGGCGGCGGCGAGCAGCACGCAAGCAAGCAGTGCGGCGATTCGAGTCATGGGTTCCTCCCGGTGCGCAGCTTAGAATAGCTTTCGGGAAATGAACACCCCGAAAAACAAAACCGTTCCAGTCCTGCCCTCCAGGGTCACCGTCGAAGGCATCGACCGGGCGCCGCACCGGGCATTCCTTCGCGCCCTGGGCCTGAACGACCTGGACCTGGCCAAGCCCTTCGTCGGGGTCGCCTCCGCGGACGGGCGCGTGACGCCCTGCAACGCGCTGCTCGGCGCGTTCGCGCGCGAGGCCTGCGGGGCGGTGCGCGCGGCGGGCGGCGTGCCGTTCGACTTCGCCTCGATCTCGGTGGCGGATTCGATGTCGATGAACCACGGCGGCATGCGCTACTCGCTGGTTTCGCGCGAGCTGATCGCCGACGGCGTGGAGGCGGTGGCTCGCGGGCACGCCTACGACGCGCTGGTGACCTTCGCCGGCTGCGACAAGACGCTGCCCGGCATGATGATGGCGATGGTGCGGCTGAACCTCCCCGCGGTGTTCGTCTACGGCGGCGCCGCGCTGCCCGGGCGCTGGCGCGGCGGGGACGTCACGGTGCTCGATTGCTACGAGGCGGTGGGCGGGGTGTACGCTGGGCGCGTGACGCGCGCCGAGCTCGACGAGCTGGAGCGCGCCTGCCTGCCGGGCCTGGGCTCCTGCCCCGGCCAGTTCACCGCCAACACCATGGCGATGGTCGCCGAGACGCTCGGCCTCGCCTTGCCGGGCTCGGCGACGTTGCCGGCGGTTTCTTCCCTTAGAAAAGAATTCTCGGAAAAAGCGGGAACCGAAGTCATGAGAATTCTTCGCGCCGGCGGCCCGCTGCCGCGCGAGCTCGTCACGCGCAAGAGCCTGGAGAACGCCTGCGCCGCGGTCGCCGCCACCGGCGGCTCGACCAACGCCGGCCTGCACATCCCGGCGATCGCGCACGAGGCGGGAATCCGCTTCTCGCTGGATGATCTGGCGCGCGTCTCCAAGCGCACGCCGCTCATCGCCGACCTGCGGCCCGGAGGCAAGTATCTGGCGAAGGATCTGCACGAAGCGGGTGGCGTATACGCGGTGCTCAAGGAACTGTTGCGCCGGGGGGTGCTGCACGGCGACTGCCTGACGCTTTCCGGGGCTCCTCTCGAGAAGGCGCTTGCGGAACATCCGGGCGCCGACGACAGGGTGGTTCCCAAGAAGGAAATTCTCTCTACAGGAGGTCTCGTCGTCCTGAAAGGCAATCTCGCGCCTGAAGGCGCTCTCCTCAAGATCGCAGGGCTCAAGTCCCTCGTCTTCGAGGGGCCGGCGCGCGTGTTCGAGTCCGAAGAGGCCTGTGTGGAAGTGGTGCGCAAGCGCGCCTACAAGCCGGGTGAGGTGCTGGTGATCCGCAACGAAGGCCCGAAGGGCGGCCCGGGCATGCGCGAGATGCTCGGCGTCACCGCGCTCCTCTACGGCCAGGGCATGGGCGAGAAAGTGGCGCTCGTCACCGACGGGCGTTTCTCCGGCGCGACGCGCGGCATGATGGTCGGCTACGTCTCGCCCGAAGCCGCGTCCGGCGGCGCGATCGCGCTGGTAAGGAACGGGGACAGGGTGCTGATCGACGCCGGGAAGGGGATTTTGAAGTTGCTGGTTTCGGAGAAAGAGCTTGCAAAGCGAAAAGCCAGAATTCCGAAGCGAAATCTCTCCGGCGTTCTCGAAAAATACGCCGCGCAGGTCGGATCGGCGTTTCGCGGCGCGGTCACCCACAGCGGAGCGAAGAAATGAGCGACAAGCCAAAGCTCGGCTACATCGGTATCGGCCTGATGGGCAGGCCCATGGTGCTGCGCCTCCTCGCCGCGGGCTACGAGGTCGCGGTGTGGAACCGCTCGAAGGAGAAATTGGCGGCGGTCGTGGAGAAGGGCGCGAAGGCAGCGGGATCGCCCGCCCAGGCGGCGCGCGCCGCGGACATCGTGATGATGTGCGTGACCGATCAGAATGCCGCCGAGCAGGTGCTTTTCGGCAAGGACGGAATTTCCTCTTCTGGAAAGAAGAATCTTCTCGTCGTCGATTTCTCGAGCATTGCACCTGCTTCGGCCCGGGATTTCCATGACAAACTGAAAGCCAAAGACATCTTTCTGGTGGACGCGCCGGTCTCGGGCGGCGTGGCGGGCGCCGAGAAGGGCACGCTCGCGGTGATGGCGGGCGGCAGGGAAGCGGACTTCGAGCGCGCGCGCCCGGTGGTGATGCACCTCGCGCAGCGCTTCACGCGCATGGGCGACCCGGGCGCCGGCCAGCTCACCAAGCTGTGCAACCAGGTGATCGTGGGGAGCCTCCTTCCGGTGATCGCGGAGGCGGTGCGGCTCGCCGAGGCGGGCGGCGTGGATGCGCGGCGGTTGCCCGAGGCGCTGAAGGGCGGCTTCGCCGACTCGCTGCCGCTGCAGATCTTCGGCGCGCGCATGGCGGCGCGCGAGTTCGAGCCGCCGCTCAGCAGCAACGCCATCCTGCTCAAGGACCTGGAGAACGCGGCGCGCGCGGCCGCGGCCGGCGGCCTCGCGCTGCCGATGGCGGCCGCCGCCGCGGAGCGCTACCGTCTGCTGATTTCGCAGGGCAAGCGCGACAAGGATCCCGCGCTTCTGGTGGAGCTGCTGGCCGCGCATCCTTGACCTGCGTCAAGCTGCGCGGCCGCGCGCCGCGCATCATGCAGTCCTACAGGAGGACCGCCATGAAGGGTCTCGCGCTGCTGCGCGATCCGCTGCTCAACAAGGGCACCGCTTTCACCGAGCACGAGCGCGACGCGCTCGGCGTGCGCGGGCTGCTGCCGCCGCACGTGCTGTCGCAGGACGAGCAGGCGGCGCGCACGCTGCTGCACATCCGGAGCCAGCCGACCGACCTGGAGAAGTACATCGAGCTCAACGCGCTGCACGACCGCAACGAGTCGCTGTTCTTCCGCGTCGTCTGCGACAACATCGACGAGATGCAGCCGCTCATCTATACGCCCACGGTGGGCCTCGCCTGCCAGCAGTACGGCCACATCTTCCAGCGCCCGCGGGGCCTGTTCCTCGGCGCCAACGACCGCGGCCGGGTCGAGCAGGTGCTGCGCAACTGGCCCTACCAGCCGGCGATCATCGTGGTCACCGACGGCGAGCGCATCCTCGGCCTGGGCGACCTGGGGGCGAACGGCATGGGCATCCCGGTCGGCAAGCTCGCGCTCTACACGGCCTGCGCGGGCGTGCATCCGCAGCTCTGCCTGCCGGTGATGCTCGACGTCGGCACCAACAACTCCGAGCTGCTCGCCGATCCCTACTACATCGGCCTGAGGCAGCGGCGCCTGGTCGGCGCCGCTTACGACGAGCTGGTCGACGAGTTCGTCACCGCCGCGCAGAAGGTGTTCCCGGGCGTGCTGATCCAGTTCGAGGACTTCGCCAACCACAACGCCTTCCGGCTGCTCAAGAAATACCGCGCGCACGTTCCGACCTTCAACGACGACATCCAGGGCACCGCCGCGGTCGCGCTGGCCGGCATCCTGTCCGCGCTGCGCATCACCGGGGGGCGGCTCGCCGAGCAGAAGATCCTGTTCCTCGGCGCGGGCGAGGCGGCGACCGGAATCGCCGATCTGATCGGCGCGGCGATGGTCAACGAGGGCATGCAGCCCGAGGCGGCGCGCGAGCGCTGCTGGCTGTTCGATTCGCAGGGCCTGGTGGTGCGCTCGCGCGGCAGCCTCGCCGAGCACAAGCAGCCCTACGCGCACGAGCACCCGGCGCTCGCCTCGTTCCCCGAGGCGGTGCGCAGCCTGAAGCCCAGCGCGATCATCGGCGTGGCCGCCGTGGGCGGCACCTTCACCGCGGAAGTGCTCGGCGACATGGCGCGCATCAACCGCCAGCCGATCGTGTTCGCGCTCTCCAACCCGACCTCGAAATCCGAGTGCACCGCGGCCGAGGCCTACCGCCACACGGGCGGCCGGGCCTTGTTCGCCTGCGGCAGCCCGTTCGACCCGGTGACCCTGGAAGGCAAGACTTTCGTGCCGCGCCAGGGCAACAACTCCTACATCTTCCCGGGCGTCGGGCTGGGCGCGATCGCGTGCCGCGCGCGCCGCGTCAAGCACGAGATGTTCCTCGCCGCGGCGCACGCGCTCGCCGAGCAGGTCTCGGCCTCCGACCTCGCGCAGGGGAGCCTGTATCCCGCGCTGCCGCGCATCCGCGAAGTCTCCGCCGAGATCGCCACCGCGGTGGCCTCCGCCGCGTACCGCCTCGGGGTCGCCGACGCGCCGCGCCCGGCGGACCTGGGCGCGCACGTGCGCGCGCAGATGTTCGACCCGCGCTACAAGTCCTCCGGCTAGATACAGGGTATTGATTTGTTGGGGGTTCGGGTTTGCGCCCCAACCCCGGATTTGATCTTTGTGCAGTGCAAGAGTAGGGTGCGCGGCCACCTGCTCTGACAAGAGTCAAACCCCCGAAATGAGCACCGGCGCCGGCGCGCGCGCGTCGCAATCCTCCACCGCAGCCCTGACGCTGCTCGCGCTCGGGGTCGTGTTCGGCGACATCGGCACGAGCCCGCTCTATGCGGTCAAGGAAACGTTTGCGCCGAGCCACGGCATCCCGCTCGACGCCGACAACATCCTCGGCGGCCTGTCGATCATCTTCTGGTCGCTGATGGTGGTGGTGTCGCTGAAGTACGTGGTGCTCATCATGCGCGCCGACAACAAGGGCGAGGGCGGCATCATGGCGCTGATCGCGCTCGCCCAGAGCGCGGTCAGGGATCACCCGCGGTGGCAGCTGCCGTTGCTGCTGATCGGGGTGTTCGGCGCCTCGCTCTTCTACGGTGACGCGGTGCTGACACCGGCGATCTCCGTGCTGTCCGCGGTCGAGGGGCTGGAGGTGGGCACGACCGCGTTCAAGCCCTACGTGGTGCCGATCGCGGTCGGGGTGATCATCGCCCTGTTCTTCATCCAGGCGCACGGCACGGCGGTGGTGGGGCGCTTCTTCGGGCCGATCACGCTCGCCTGGTTCGCGGCCCTCGGCGCCGCGGGCGTCCACGGCATCGCGCAGTATCCGGGCATTCTCGCCGCGCTCAACCCGCTGCACGCGCTCGGCTTTCTCGGCGGCCATGTCGCCGAGTCGTTCGTCGTGCTCGGGGCGGTGGTTCTCGCCGTCACCGGCGCCGAGGCGCTCTACGCCGACATGGGCCACTTCGGCAAGGGCGCCGTGCGCATCGGCTGGTTCGGCATCGTCGCGCCGGCGCTGGTGCTCAACTACTTCGGCCAGGGCGCGCTGCTGATCCTCAGGCCCGAGGCGGTGACCAACCCGTTCTACCTGCTGCTTCCCGGCTGGGCGCTCTACCCGATGGTGGGGCTCGCCACCGCGGCGACCGTGATCGCCTCGCAGGCGGTGATCTCCGGCGCCTACTCGATCACCCGGCAGGCGATCCAGCTCGGCTTCCTGCCGCGCATGGGCATCGTGCAGACCTCGGCGCGCGAGCGCGGCCAGATCTACCTGCCCGGCATCAACTGGCTGCTGCTCGCGGCGGTGCTCGCCGCGGTGCTCGGCTTCGGCTCCTCCTCCAAGCTCGCCTCGGCCTACGGCGTCGCGGTGACCGCGACCATGCTGGTCGACACGCTGCTCACCTTCTTCGTCATCCGCTTCGCCTGGGGCTATCCGCTGTGGCTGTGCGCCTTCGCCACCGGCTTCTTCGCCCTGGTGGACCTCACCTTCTTCTCCGCGACGCTGCTCAAGATCGCCGACGGCGGCTGGTTCCCGCTCGCCATCGGCGCCGTGATGTTCACGCTCATGACCACCTGGCGCCAGGGACGCGGCATCATGTTCCGGCGGCTGCGCGCGCAGTCGGTGCCGCTCAAGGGGTTCCTGGAGTCGCTGTTCCGCGAGCCGCCGCACCGCGTCCCGGGGACCGCGGTGTTCCTGACCGCGACGCCGGACCTGACGCCGAGCGCGCTGCTGCACAACCTCAACCACAACAAGGTGCTGCACGAGCGCGTCGTGTTCCTCACCGCCGAGGTCACCGACGAGCCGTGGGTGCCGTTCGAGAAGCGCGTCGAGCTGAAGAAGCTCGGCCACGGCTGCTGGCGCATGATCGTGCGCTTCGGCTTCATGAACGACCCCGACATCACGCGCGCGCTGGAGATCGCCGACGGCCTGGGCCTGGAGCTCGAGCCGATGACCACCTCCTACTTCCTGAGCCGCGAGGCGGTGGTGCCCGTGGCCGGCAGGGAGGGCGGCATGGCGCTGTGGCGCGAGCGGCTGTTCGCCGCGATGGCGCGCAACGCCGGCAACGCCGCCGATTACTTCAAGCTGCCCGCCAACCGCGTCATCGAGCTCGGGACGAAAGTGGAAATCTAGAAGTTCGGGGACGGAGCCCGAATTCGCCGAATTCGGGCTCCGTCCCTGAATTTCGCTAGGCCAGGCTACTTCATCATGCCCGGCAGCCAGAGCGAGATCGCCGGGAAGGCGACCAGGATCGCAAGGCGCAGGCAGTCCATGGCGAAGAAAGGCAGCACGCCGCGGAACACCGTGCCGGTGCGCACCGCGGGCAGCAGGGTCTTCAGCACGAACAGGTTCATCCCCACCGGCGGGCTGATGAGGCCGATCTCGACCACCACCACGATGAGCACGCCGAACCAGACCGGGTCGAGACCCATGTGCAGGATCAGCGGGAAGAACACCGGCACGGTGAGCAGGATCATCGAGAGCTCCTCCATCGCGGTGCCGAGCAGCACGTAGATGGCCATGATCACCGCCACCACCATCAGCGGGCTCACCTCGAAGCGCTGCACCAGCGCGATCAGGTCCTGCGGCATGGTGGTGACGTTGACGAACTCGGCGAACATCAGCGCGCCGATCAGGATGAGGAAGAGCATCGAGGTGGTGCGCGCGCTCTCGAACAGGGCCGTGTAGAGCGCCTTCCAGCCGAGCGAGCGGCGCGCCAGCGCGATCACCAGCGCGCCGGTGGCGCCCACGCCCGCGCCCTCGGTGGCGGTGAACACGCCCCCGTAGATTCCGCCCATGACCAGCGCGAAGAGCGCCACCACGCTCGTGACGCCCCTGAAGGCGAGCGACAAGGCGAAGACGGCGAGCGCGCCGATCACCGCCGCGTCGTCCCCCGGCAGCTGCCCGCTCCACACCAGCGCGAGCAGGGAGGCGCCGAGAGCGGCGAACCAGCCCATGCCCTTGAGCGTCGCCCAGCGCTCGCGCCAGGTCAGGCGCTCGCCGGGCGGTCCCGCGCGCGGGTCGCGCCAGGTGACGTACTGCACGGCGATGCAGAGCAGGGCCACCGCGAGAATCCCCGGCAGGATGCCGGCGGCGAACAGCTTGCCGATGTGGGTGCCGGTCATGATGCCGTAGATCACCATGATGGTGGAGGGCGGCACCAGGATCCCCAGCGTGCCCCCCGAGGCGATCGCGCCGGCGGCAAGGGTGTCGGCGTAGCCGTACTTCTTCATCGAGGGATAGGCGACCTTGGCGAAGGTGGCGGCGGTGGCGATCGAGGAGCCGCAGATCGCGCCGAAGCCGCCGCAGGCGACGATGGTCGCCATCGCGAGGCCCCCGCGCAGGTGGCCGATGAAGGCGTACGCGGCGTGGTAGAGCTCCTGCGACATCCCGGCGCGCGTGACGAAGTTGCCCATCAGGATGAACAGCGGCACCACCGAGAGCGCATAGTTGCGCCCGGTCTCGTAGACCTTGGTCTGCGCCGTGGCGAGCGCCGCCGCCCAGTTCCAGTCGCGCATGTAGGCGTAGCCGACGATCCCCACGATGCCCATGGCGAGCGCGATCGGCATGCGCACGAAGGCGAGCAGCATCATCGCCAGCAGCCCGACCAGCGCCTCGGTCATGCGCGGCCCTCAGTCGCCCGGCTGCGGGGCGCTACCCTCGCCGGGGGCGTAGATCTTGTACAGGTGCACCAGGCCCGTGAGCAGGATCATCGCCGCCATGAAGTGCACGAACGGCCCGATCACGATCTTGAGCACGTCGGTCGTGTCGCCATAGCCGGAGATGGTGCGCGCCTTGAGCCACACCTGCCAGGCGAGGAAGAACATCACCGCGGCGCACAGGGCGTGCACCGCGCGCAGCAGGCGCCGCCGCCAGCGCGGCGCCAGCATGCGGTCGATGAAATCCATGGTGACGTGCTCGTCGGCGTGCGACACCAGGGGCAGCCCGGCGAAGATCAGCACGAGCAGCATCAGCTCGGTGACCTCGAAGCCGCCGCGCAGCGGGAAGTCGAAGAGATACCGCGCCACCACGTCGACGAAGGTGAGCAGCATCATGCAGGCGAGAATCACCGAGGCGGCGACGCCGAGCACCTCGTCGGCGCGTTCTTCCCATTTCTTCAAGACTGACCCCGCAACGAAAAGGGGCGCGGTGATGTTCCGCGCCCCTGCGTTCGCCGTTCTGCGGCTACTTGCCCGCCGCGACCCGCTTCAGCTCCGCGCGGAACTCGGCGAGCACCCTGGCGCCGTCGACGCCCTTGGCGCCGGCCGCCTTGATCCACTCGTCCTCGAGCTCCTTGGCGCGCGACATGACCTCCTTGACGAAGG
>JBFLYF010000061.1:0-12483 GCA_040756795.1 Pseudomonadota bacterium | reverse complement strand
GAGACCAGACGCTCGTATCTACGAGCAGGCTCACCCGCGCGAGCGCTCGGCCTTATAGTCGAAGGACTCGTCCCACTCGAGCTTGCCCATCAGATCGGCAAGGCGCTTCTGCTTGCGGCGGGCTATGAACTCCTCCAGAGCGCGCGTGACCGCGGCCTTCTTGGTCCGCTCGCCGCTCACCTCGACGGCGCGCTCGATCAGCTTGGGATCCAGCGACAGGTTGGTGGCCATCTGTGTGATCTCCTACACATCATTTTACACAGATCGCCCCGAACCGCCAACCTGATACGGCGATATCACGCTCCCCTTACGGGCGCAGCAGCGTCTTGATCGCGCGGCGCTCGTCCATCGCACGGTAGCCCTCCGCCACCTGACCGAGCGGCAGCGTGAGGTCGAAGACCTTGCCGGGATTGATCTTGCCGCTCGCGACCAAGTCGATCAGTTCGGGCAGGTAGCGGCGCACCGGCGCAGGGCCGCCATGCAGGTGGACGTGAGAAAAGAACAGCCCCTCGCCGTTCAGCTCGACCCCGTGCGGGACGCCGACATAGCCGACGTGCCCGCCGGGCCGTGTCGCACGGACGGCTTGCATCATCGACTCCTGCGTGCCTACGCATTCCAGAGCGGAGTCGGCGCCGATTCCCCGGGTCAGATCCTTGATGCGCGCGACGCCTTCGTCGCCGCGCTCGGTCACGATGTCGGTGGCGCCGAACTCGCGGGCGAGCTTCTGGCGCTTCTCATGCCGGCTCATCGCGATGATCCGCTCGGCCCCCATCTGCCTGGCCGACAGCACGCCGAGCAGGCCGACCGCGCCGTCACCGACGACAACGACGGTCGATCCCGGCCTGACCTTCGCCGCGTCGGCAGCGAACCAACCGGTGCCCAGGACGTCCGAGGTGGTCAGCAGGCTGGGGAGCAGGTCGTCCTGCGGATTGCACCGCGTCGGCACCAGCGTACCGTCTGCGAGCGGCACACGCAGGAAAGGCGCTTGCGCCCGGCTCATGAACTCGCGGTGCACGCACGACGACTGATAGCCGTACAGGCAGTGGGGACACGTATTGTCGGAGGTGGCGAACGAGCCGACGACGAACTGACCGCGCCTGATCGAGCGCACCGCGCTTCCCACCTCCTCGACGACGCCGCAGTATTCGTGTCCCATCGGTGTCGGTCCGTCGATCGACTGCAGCCCGCGATAGGGCCACAGGTCCGACCCGCACACGCATGTCGCGGCGATGCGGATGACCGCATCCGTCGGCTCGACGATCTTCGGGTCCTCGCGCTCCTCGAACCGCACGTCGCGCGGGCCGTAGAGAACAGTTCCTTTCATGACGGTCTCCTCGAACTATTTCCCCAGCGGCTCGATCGTGGCCTTCAGCGAGCCGCGCACGCTCAGCGTCTCGATGCCGGAGTCGATCCGGCCGAGCTTGACGAGGCCTCGTGAATAGCCGAAGTCCTTGTAGAAGATCGCCAGGTTTCCCCACGGCGCGTAGTACGCGATGTCGCCGGGGTCCGGATCGACGCCCGCGGGCGCGCCGGCAGTGGAGAGCTTGCGCGGCAGATAGCTGATCTTCTCCGTAGCGGCGTAGTCCTCGAGCGTCAGCGTCATCGGCAGCAGGGAAAGAAAGTCCTTCGCTGTAGCGCTGTCTGTCAACGTCGCGGTCACGACCTTCCCATCGATCAGGAGACGTATCTTCACGGCGTCTGCGCCGTGGGCAGCATCCATGGCCATTGCGCACGCGAGGGCAAGGACCAATGTTCTTCCCCGCTTAACTGACACGGAATCACCCCGAGGTGGCGAGCTGGTCCCGTATCGGCAACGCGCGTATGCGCTTGCCGGTTGCCGCGTAGATTGCGTTGGTCAGCGCGGGCGCGACCGGCGGCAGGCCGGGCTCGCCGACGCCGCCGAGCGGCTTGTCGTAGCCGGTCGGAACGACCAGGTGCGCGCGGATTTCCCGCGGCGCCGCGTCGATGCGGGTGAGCTCGTAGCTGTCGAAGTTCGTTTGCTCGACCCGGCCTGCCTTGAAGCTGATCTCGCCCACGGTCGCGAGATTGATGCCCTGAACGACGGCGCCTTCGAGTTGCGCTCGGACGCGGTCGGGATTGATGACGGCGCCGCAATCAAACGCGATATCCACGCGGGGGATCGCCAGATCGCCCTTGGGCCCGATCGCCACCTCGACGACGACCGCGGCGTAGCTGACGAAGCTGCGGTGCGCGGCAATGCCGAGGCCGCGGCCTTTCGGCAACCTGCGTCCCCAACCGGCCTCGCTCGCCGCCTTCTCGATCACCCGCCGCAGCCGTCCCGTGTCGAACGGATAGAGCTTCGGGTCTTCGCCGTACACAAACGCGTCCTGCATCGACGCGGGGTCGATCAGGCGATCCGGGCCGATCAGCTCGAGCAGATAGTCCTTCGGATCGCGCCCCGCTGCCGCTGCGAGCTCTGATGCGAAACTCTGGACGGCGAAGGCGTGCGGAATGTTGGAAACCGACCGGAACCAGCCGATGCGCGTGTGTGCGTTGGCTTCCGGGTTCTCCACTCTCACATTCGGGATGGCAAAGGGCATGTCCACCGCGCCCATCGCCAGCTCGAACGGGCCCTCGTTCCTGGCATTCGGCATGAAGATCGAGCCGATGGTCGGCGCGACCGTGCGATGCAGCCACGCCACCGGCTTGCCTGAAGCATCGAGACCGGCCTCCAGGCGCTCCGCCGATACCGTGTGGAAGTAACCGTTCTGGATGTCGTCCTCCCGCGTGAAAGTCAGCTTGACCGGCCGGCCGCCCATGGCGCGGGACACGATCGCGGCTTCGGCTGCGAAGTCCGGCTTCGACTTGCGGCCAAAACCGCCGCCGAGCAGAAGCGCGTGCACGGTGATTCTCTCGAGCGGCAGGTTGAAGCGCTTCGCGAGATCGCCGCGGAGCGCCTCGGGAGCCTGCAGGCTGCCCCAGACCTCGCAAGCCTCGCCGGTCACGCGCGCAGCCGCCGCCGGCGGCTCCATCGGCGCGTGGGCGAGATGCGGGATGTAGTAGGACGCCTGGACGCGCCGCGACGCGCCTGCCAGCGCCGCATCGACGTTGCCGTCGTTGCGCACGACCTTGCCCGGCTTGCCCGCGGCAGCTTCCAGCGTTCGGCGGAACTGCACGGAGTCATAGCTTGCGTTGGGCCCCTCCTCCCACTGAATGTCGAGAAGGGAGCGCCCCTTGATGGCGGCGAAGGTGTTTTCCGCCACCACCGCAACTCCACCGAGCGGTTGAAATGCCGAGGGAATGGCGGGCGTATCGATCGGCACCACCTTCAGGACGCCTGGCACCTTCTGCGCCCTGCTCGCATCGAAGCTCCTGACCTTGGCGCCATAGACGGGCGGTCGCGCGACGACCGCGAACGCCATTCCGTCGATCTGCGCGTCGATGCCGTAGACGGCCTTGCCGGTGGTGATGTCGTGGTTGTCGACGAGGGCGATGTCGTTCCTGCCGATGTAGCGGAACCGGCTCTGCGGCTTGAGGACGAGCGCTTCGCGCGCCGGAACCTGCCGGTTCGCCGCGCCGCGGGCAAGCGCTCCGAAGCCGAGTCGCCGCCCGCTGGCCGTATGCAGCACTTCGTGGTTGTCGGCCTTGATCTCCGCGATCGGTGCGCCCCACAGGGCTGCGGCCTCTTCTTCGAGCATCCGCCGGGCGGCCGCGCCGATACGGCGAAGCGCCGTGAAATGGTGCCGCATGCTGCGCGAGCCGTCGGTGTTCTGATTGCCGTAGCGGGCCTGGTCGCCCGGCGCCTGCAGCACCTTCACGCGCGCCAGGTCCGCTTCCAGCTCGTCGGCGACGACCATGGCCCAGCTGGTGCGGATCCCCTGGCCCATCTCGGCTCGGTTGCACAGCAGGTTGACCGTTCCGTCATCGGCGATGGAGAGGAAAATGCGCGGGTCGTCCTTGAGTCCGCCGGGCATCCCTTCGCCGGCGTACTTCTTCTCCTGAGCGAAAGCCGACGGCGAGATTCGAACGGAGAGCAGAAATGCACCGGCGGTCAATCCGCGCAGGAAACCACGGCGACTGACGTTGGTGACTTCCATGTCATGTCCCCTGCGCCGCGCGCTTGATGGCTGCACGAATGCGCGGATAGGCGCCGCAGCGGCAGAGGTTGCCGCTCATTGCTGCGTCGATCTCGCTGTCGGTGGGCTTCGGCGTGGTCTGCAGAAGCGCGGCAGCCTGCATGATCTGTCCGGTCTGGCAGTAGCCGCACTGGGAGACGTTCAGCTCACGCCATGCCGCCTGAACCGGATGCGTTCCGTCGGGCGACAGCCCTTCGATGGTAGTGATCGTCCGCCCATCGACGCTGCTCATCAGCATCATGCAGGATCGGGCGGCCGCCCCGTCGACGTGCACGGTGCAGGCGCCGCAGAGCGCCCGGCCGCAGCCGAACTTGGTTCCGGTCATGCCGGCGATATCGCGCAGATACCAGAGCAGCGGCATCTCCGGATCGCCGTCGAAGCGGTGCGTCTTTCCGTTGAGCGTGAATGTGCTCATGCCGTCACTTTAGGTCTTGCAATGTCAAACGACTAGCGCCTAAAGTCTTGCCTCAGTGGCAAACAGCGCTTGATACTGGATCATGCCATTCAACGAATCGCGTGCGATCGCCGTCTTCGCCAAGGCCATCGAGCTGGGCAGCATTCGCAAGGCGGCGCGCGCGCAGGGCGTCACTCCGCAGGCGGCCAGTCACGCCATTGCGCAGCTGGAGCGGCATGTCGGCGTGCGCCTTTTGCATCGCACCACCCGCAGCCTGGCCGCCACCGTAGAAGGCCGGCACCTGCTGGAGCAGGCGTTGCCCGCGCTCGCCGCCCTGGAAGGGGCGCTGACCCAGGTGAAGGAGGCTCGCCACGCGATCGCCGGGCCGATCCGCATCGCCGGTCCCAGGTCTGCCTTCGCGCCGGTATTGGCGCCGTTGCTGGAGGAGTTCTGCCGGATGCATCCCGGAATCCAGCCCGAGGTCGAGCTCAACGATGCCGTCAGCGATTGGGTGGCTGACCGTGTGGACGTCGGCTTCCGCGTCGGTGTCCATCACCCGGGTTCGGGGTTGATCGCGCGGCGGTTGTTCCCCTTTCAGCTGATCGTCTGCGCCGCGCCGGCCTACCTGGAGCGACACGGCGTTCCCGCCACGCCGGCGGATCTGTCTGCCCACCGCTGCAGCGTGTTCCGCAGCCCGGTGACCGGACAGATCGAACCGTGGTTTCTCAATCACGACGGCGCCATGCAGCAGCACCGCCTGCCGCCCGTGTTTTCGACCAACGACTTCGAGCTCGAGCTGCAGGTCGTGCTCTCCGGGCAGGTGATCGGGCAACTGACCAACATCACGGCCGCGGCCCACATCAGGGCGGGTCGTCTCGTGCCGCTGTTGCTACCCTATATCAGCGCGCAATACGGCGTTTACCTTTACTACGGCAGCCGCACCGCGCAGCCCAAGCGGGTACGCGCCTTCATCGACCTGGCCGTGGCGCGCTTGCAGGATGCGCCGGCGTTCGTGCTCGGCCGCAAGGAGCTGGAAGCCGCGGCACAGTCCTGGCGGCGGGCTCAGCGGCGTCGATGAGGCCGATGGTCTTGGGGCGGCTCAAGCCGCAGCGAGCATTCCTTCGGTCTCGATGAACTTCACGATCGCGTCCAGCCCCTGGCCGGTCTTGAGGTTGCTGAAGACGAACGGCCGCGCGCCGCGCATCTTCCTCGCGTCGCGCTCCATGACTTCGAGCGACGCACCGACCAGCGGCGCGAGGTCGATCTTGTTGATCACCAGCAGGTCCGACTTGGTGATGCCGGGGCCGCCCTTCCTCGGGATCTTGTCGCCGGCGGCGACGTCGATCACGTAGAGCGTCAGGTCGGAGAGCTCCGGGCTGAAGGTGGCGGCGAGGTTGTCGCCGCCCGACTCGATGAGGATCAGGTCGAGGTCCGCGAAGCGGCGGTTCAAGCGCTCGATCGCCTCGAGGTTGATCGAGGCGTCCTCGCGAATCGCCGTATGCGGGCAGCCGCCGGTCTCCACGCCGATGATGCGCTCGGGCGCGAGCGCCTCGTTGCGCACCAGGAACTGCGCGTCCTCCTCGGTGTAGATGTCGTTGGTGACCACCGCGATGTCGAACCGGTCGCGCAGCGCGCGGCAAAGCGCGAGCGTCAGCGCCGTCTTGCCCGAGCCCACCGGCCCGCCGATGCCCACGCGCAACGTCATGACCGGAAGAGCCTCGAATACTGGGTTTCGTGCTTCGCGGACAACATGGCGAGACCGGGAGCGAAATTGCCGAGATCTTCGTCGGAAATGTTTCTTGCTCTCTCGACCATTTTTTCCAGATTACTTCCCAAATTCAAAAGCATTTTCTGCCCCTCGGTCTGCCCGAGCGGGATCGCCTTCACCGCAGCCATCACCTGGTTCTCGAGCCAGGCCCACAGGTAAGCCTGCAGCGCCTCCGCTGGCGCTATCTTCCATTGCATGGCCGCGAAGGCGAACGCTGCGGGAAAGGAAGGCTCCTCGAGCGCTGGCTCGCCCGCGCCGAGGTCGCCGAGCAGCTTCTTCAGCGAATAGCCCATCTGCACGGATTCGGCTCGCAGCTCCGCCGTTTCGCGGCTAGCAAGAAAAGCTGCATTCAGGTTTTCTACTTCGGATTTGTCTTCTTCGTTGAAGGCGGAGATCAATCTCGCCAGCACAGGAACCTCAAATCTGCAAAATGAAAACTCCATGACGTCCCTGATCCAAATCTCCGCGCTCGCGGCGTCCTTCACGATCCTCGCTTCGATTGCCGCTTCCAGCCCCCCCGAATAGCTGTAGGCGCCCACGGGAAGCGCAGGGCTGGCGAGCTGCAGGAGCCTGGCGAGATTCATTTGTGATGATGGTGGTGATGACCGTGGTCGAGGTCGTGGTGGTGCTCGTGGATCTTCGCTTCGTGAGCGCCCTCGTGATGGTGCCCGCCCGCGTAGGCGCCCGCCTCGGGCTCGAACGGCGCCTCCACATGCTGCACCTTCGCGCCGAGCTTGCGCACCATCTCTTCCAGCACGTGGTCCTCCGCGATGCGCAAGTAGTTTTCGCCGATCTGTACCGGCACGTGACGATTCCCGAGGTGGTACGCCACTCTCGGGAGGTCTTCGGTTTCGATGTGCAGGAGCTTCTCCGGCTCGGCGATCACTTCGATGACTCTTCCGTCAGATGCGGTGACGAGATCGCCGCCGCGCAGCACCTCGCCGCGCGGCAGCATCAGGCCGACCTCTTCGCCCGAGGCGAGCTTCGCGCGCAAGCGGCTTTTCTGGCGCGCTTCGAACGGCAACTCGAGCCTGCCCTTGACCTCCAGCTTGTAGGCGGCCCGGCGAATCTTGAGCTTTGACTTTATCTCGATCAAAACAGGAAGTACCTCTGCGCCATCGGCAGCAGCTTCGCCGGCTCGCAGGTCAGCAGCTCGCCGTCGGCGCGCACTTCGTAGGTCTCGGGGTCGACCTGGATCTTCGGCAGCCAGCTGTTGTGCACCATGTCCCGCTTGCCGATCTTGCGCGTGTTTTTCACCGCAATGAGGGGCTTACCGAGATTCAGTCTTCTCAGGGCTGGATTTTTCAGGGAAACCTTGGAAACGAAAGTCACCGAAGTCTTCAATGCTTTCCCGAAAGACGCGAACATCGGCCGGTAGTGCACCGGCTGCGGCGTCGGGATCGAGGCGTTCGGGTCGCCCATCGCTGCGGCCGCAATGGCGCCTCCCTTGAGGATCAAGAACGGCTTGACCCCGAAAAAGGCAGGCTTCCACAGCACCAGGTCGGCGAGCTTGCCCTCCTCGATCGAGCCGACCACGTGCGAGATGCCGTGCGCGATGGCCGGGTTGATCGTGTATTTCGCGATATACCGTTTCACCCTGTTGTTGTCGTTGTTCTTCGGGTCTTTTTGCAAAGACCCTCTTTGAATCTTCATCTTATGAGCCGTCTGCCATGTCCGGATGATGACTTCGCCCACGCGCCCCATCGCCTGCGAGTCGGAGGACATGATGCTGAAGGCGCCCAGGTCGTGCAGGATGTCCTCGGCGGCGATGGTTTCCTTGCGGATGCGCGACTCGGCGAAGGCGACGTCCTCGGCGATCGCCGGGTCGAGGTGGTGGCACACCATCAGCATGTCGAGGTGCTCGGCGATCGTATTGACGGTGTAGGGCCGGGTGGGATTGGTGGACGAGGGCATCACGTTCGGCTCGCCGCAGACGCGGATGATGTCCGGCGCGTGGCCGCCGCCCGCGCCTTCCGTGTGGTAGGTGCAGATGGCGCGGCCTTTCATCGCCGCTACCGAGGTCTCTACGAAGCCCGACTCGTTCAGCGTGTCGGTGTGGATCGTCACCGGCACGTCCATGCGGTCTGCCACCGCGAGGCAGTTATCGATCGCCGCGGGCGTGGTGCCCCAGTCCTCGTGCAGCTTGAGGCCTACGGCTCCAGCTTCTATTTGCTCTTTCAAGGGTAAAACCAAAGAGGCATTTCCCTTGCCCAAAAACCCCAGGTTCATGGGGAATGCTTCCGCCGCCTCGAGCATGCGGTGGATGTGCCAGGGGCCCGGCGTGCAGGTGGTGGCGAAGGTCCCCGTGGCGGGGCCGGTGCCGCCGCCGATCATGCTGGTGACGCCCGACATCAGCGCCTCCTCGATCAGCTGCGGGCAGATGAAGTGAATGTGCGTGTCGATCCCGCCCGCGGTGACGATCATGCCCTCGCCCGCGATCGCCTCGGTGGCGGCACCGATCGGGATCGTGACGCCGGGCTGGATGTCGGGGTTGCCCGCCTTGCCGATCTTCCAGATCCTGCCGTCCTTGAGGCCGATGTCCGCCTTGACGATGCCCCAGTGGTCGACGATCAGCGCGTTGGTGATCACGCTGTCGGCAACCTTGGCCGCGCCGAGCTGGCCCTGCCCCATGCCGTCGCGGATCACCTTGCCGCCGCCGAACTTGACCTCCTCGCCGTACACGGTGAGGTCCTTCTCGACCTCGATCCAGAGCTCGGTGTCGGCGAGCCGCACGCGGTCGCCCGTGGTCGGGCCGAACATCTCGGCGTAGGCTTGTCTTGTGATCTTCATTTGAGAGATCCCATCACCTTGCCCGCGAACCCGTATATCTTCTTATTTCCAGAAACAGAAACCAATTCGACCGTCCTGGTCTGGCCGGGCTCGAAGCGCACCGCGGTCCCGGCGGCGATGTTGAGCCGGCAGCCGTAGGCCTTGCTTCGATCGAACTTCAGCGCTTCGTTGGTCTCGTAGAAGTGGTAGTGCGACCCGACCTGCACCGGCCGGTCGCCGGAGTTGGTCACCTTCACGGTGACGGTCCTGCGGCCCTTGTTCAGCTCGATCTCGCCCTTCGCGACCTGCATCTCGCCCGGAATCATTTCGCCTCCCTCAGACGATCGGGTTGTGGACGGTGACGAGCTTGGTGCCGTCGGGGAAGGTCGCCTCGACCTGGATCTCGGGGATCATCTCGGCCACGCCTTCCATGACGTCGGCGCGCTTGAGCAGCGTCGCGCCCCAGCTCATCAGCTCGGAGACGCTCCTGCCCTCGCGCGCGCCCTCCATGATCGCGGCGCTGATGAAGGCGACCGCTTCCGGGTAGTTGAGCTTCAGGCCCCTGCCCTTGCGCCGCTCGGCGAGCAGCGCCGCGGTGAAGATCAGCAGCTTGTCCTTCTCCCTGGGAGTCAGTTCCATGAACGGATGGAAAAACAGAGCCTCACAGAATCTTCACGCCGGCTTCGCCGATGCCGGCGAAGCGCGCCGTCACCGTGTCGCCTGCTTCCGCCTCCACGAGGCCCGTCCAAGCGCCGGTGGTGACGATGTCGCCCGCGCGCAGCCCGTGCCCGCGCTTCGCGGCGTGCTTCACCAGCCAGGGAAGCAGCCGGAACGGATTGCCGAACGGATGCGCGCCTTTCGCCCTCACCACGCGATCGCCGACCGTGAACTCGCATTCCTGGGCGGCGAAATCGACCTTCTGCCACTCCTTCGTTCCGCTGCCGACCACGAGCGCGCTGTTGCTCTGGAAGTCGGCGAGCTTCCACAGCCCCGGGGTTTCCTTCCAGTTCGCCAGCCGCGAGCCGCACAGCTCGATCGCGACCAGGACCTCGCCGACCGCCGCGGCGATCGAGCGCTCCGAGTAGGGCCGCGAGCGCAGCGGCAGGTCGCGCGCCAGGCGGAACGCCACTTCGGCCTCCACCCCGACCATGTTCAGGGCGGAGCGCTGCACGCTCGCGGGGCTGCGCAGGACGCGCTCCGGCGGCACCGGTGCCGCGGTCGGCGTGACCTTGTCGCTCGGCCCGCCGACCTTCCAGCCCGCGGGTCGCGCGCCGGGCCAGAGCTCCGCGAACACGTTGTCTTGCACGCGATAGGCCTCCTCGTCGCTGCCGAGGGCGAGCTCGCCTGCAGCGCCCGGCGTGCGCGAGCGGTGCGCGGCGACCAGCAGCTTGCTCGCCTTCGCGATCGCAGACAGGCCCCGCTTGCGCAAGGCGTCGACAAGCGCCCGGTTGGCTTTTTCCCTGGTCATGTGCGCCAGATCCTCGGTTCGTTCGCTTCGCGGCCGGCGAGCGCGGGGCGCAGGATGCGCCACAGCCCGCTGAAGTAGCGGCGCGCCGCCTCGCTCGAATCGCCGAGGTAGCGCGCCAGAAGGATACCCGGGAGTCGGGTCACGGCGCCATCACCTGCCTCAGGCTCGATTTTTCTCGCTTCGCTCACGGCCTCCCCGCTCAAATCCGGGGCGCAGGCGAAAAGGGTCCCGAAAACGGATTTGCCCGCGAGTCCCGCGGCCGATGTCATCAGCCCGGCGCCGCCCTCGATGCGGCCGCGCTCGATCCACAGTGGCCTGCCCTCGCAGCGCACGCGCGTCGCGAAGCGCAGCGCGCCGCGCGCGAAGCGCTCGCCCGAGCCGCCGCGCCCCAGGCAGACGATGTCCCAGCCGAGGAAGCGCGCCCCGGCGGCGAGCTCGACGTCGCACTGCATCTCGGCGAGCGCGCCGTCGAACACGATCGCCTCCTGCGGCAGCCATTCGAGCGTGCCGCGCACTTCGAAGCGCAGCCGCTGGCGCGCGAGCGGCCCCGCCGAGCGGTACCACTTCGCCGCGCCGGGCGTGGTCAGCAAGGCCGAGGCTTTCTCCCGGATCCTTGCTTGCAGGATCAGTTCGTCCCCGCCGGCAATTCCGCCCGGCGGGTGGACGACGATCGCGTGGCAGACCTCGGGCCCCTCCGGATACAGCGGCTTTTGAACCACCAGCGGGCCGTCGTGCTCCTTTCTTTCGAGAACGCTCCTGTTCTCCCTGAAAGCAAAATCCAGGGAGAGAAAAGCCTTCCAGGAACCGATCAGGGGCTCCGCGACCTGCATCGGGCGATCATACCGCCAGCAGCGCCTTGACGCCGTCGCGCTCCATGTCGGCGCCGGCGTCACCCTCGAATATCCAGCTCCCGCGCGAACTCATCGGCCTGCTGCGCGTACTTCGGGACGCGAAGGGCGCGAAACAGCGAGCGCGCCTCTTCGAGATGAGACATCGCGGCCGCGCGGTTTGCCTGGGCGTGCGCGAGGCGGGCTGCGAACAGGTGGGTCCGACCCGATTCGAACCGGGCGCGCACTGATGCGAAGGACTTCAGCGCATCTGCGAGACGCCTTTGCCCCTCTTCCAGGGCTCCCTGGGCCCCGGCGACGCGCCCGAGGACCTGATGAGTCCAACCGATCCCCCACGAATAACCGAGCGCCGTGGAGACCTCGAGTGCCTGGCGTGCCGCCTCTCGAGCCTTGTCGGTCTGACCGCCGAGGAAATAGGCTTCCGCCAGCAATGCCCGAAACCATTCGCGCCACTGCCGCGACCGAACCTGGTCCGCCAGATGCACGCCCTGCTCAAGCATCGGAACCGCGCGGTCCACGTCGCCGGCTTCCGAACAGGCTTTGCCGAGGCAAACGAGAACGAAGGCCGCCTCAAAAGGATCCGGCGCGAGCTCGAGACATTGTCGGCACACCTCGCCTCCCTTCGCCCAGTCTCCGCGCGTGGCATAGCTGAGGCCGGCGATCGCCGATTCCGCCCGGGCGCGGCGGTCGCCCGTGGACTTTCCGAAAGTATCGAGGCGCTCCGCAGCCTCGATTGCGGAGTCGAAATCCCCGGTGTAATAGCAGCAGTAGCTCAGCGCGAACAGGGCCTGGCTGAACCAGAAACGGTCCTGCGTCCGTTCAAGGAACGACACCGCCTGCCGGGCATGGGTGACCGCTTCGTCCATCGGTCGCCCGGAATAGGTCCATTCCAGCGCCAAGGCGCGATGGACCCTCCCCATGAGTGCCTCGTCGCCGGAGCGCGTGGCCTCCTGGAGACCTCTGCTCAGATTCTGGGCCGCCTCCTCCCTGTGCCCGAGCCAGGCGTGCGCCCATCCCAACCAGAAGTAATGCTGGCCGGCAAGCGCGGGATCTCCGAGCCGCTCGATGCGCCCCTGATGCCGGAGGAGGAGATCCACGATCTCCTGGCGCCGTCCCAGGAAATGCAGAGACTCCGCGCG
>JBFLYF010000060.1:0-12506 GCA_040756795.1 Pseudomonadota bacterium | reverse complement strand
GGGCCGCCCTCGGGGGGGCGAACCCGGCCCCCGCCCCCCCACTTCCCGATCTTCAGGAGCGCAAGACCCGCCCCGCCGCCGCTCCGGTGAGGCGGCCTTTCTCCCAGGTCGGCACGCCGTTGACCAGCGTCAGCTCGACGCCGCGCGAGCGCTTCACCATGCGCTTGCCGCCGCCCGGAAGGTCGCGCAGGCGCTCGGGGCGCTCGGCGCAGTGCACCTCGCGCGGGTCGAACAGCACCAGGTCCGCGGCGAGGCCGGGCGCGATGCGGCCGCGGTCGCGGATGCCGAAGAAATCCGCCGGGTCCGAGGTCATGCGCCGCACCGCCTCCTCGAGCGTGAGCACGCGCCTCTCCCTCACCCAGCAGCCGAGCACGTACGTGGGATAGCCGGAGTCGCAGAGCATGTCGAGGTGCGCGCCGCCGTCGCCGAGACCCAAAAGCACCGAGCGGTCGTTGAGCAGCTCGGCCATGCGGTCCACGCGCGTGTTCCACGACTGGACGGTGAACTCGTTCTCCAGGTCGTCCTCCAGCGTCACGTCGAGCAGGGCGTCCACGCCGTCGACACCGCGCTCTGCCGCGATCTCGGCGACGGTTGTTCCTTCATATTTTTTCAAATCCCTGTTCTTCACTTCATGAAGCGTGATCCTCGCCCAGTCCGCGAATGACAACGGGTTCTCCAGGTCCTTCCTGAAGCTCGCGCGGAACTCCGGGTCGCGGTACACCGCGCGCTGCGCCTCCTTCGAGGTGTCGACGAACAGCCGCTTCCACGACGGGAACGCGGCGAAGGCGAAGGGGCTGCGCATGACGAGCTCGCGCGTGAGCGGCAGCGGCGAAGTCTGCGGCCGCGCCCCCTTCGCGAGCAGCGGCCGCACCTTGCGCATCGTCTCGCGCAGCGCCTCGGGCAGGTCGTCGCGGTCGAACATGGCGATGAAGGTCACGGGCCGGCGGCTCTGCTCCAGCATGAACTCGAGCAGCTCGAGCTCGGCGTCCTGCAGCACCGAGATCTGGCGCGTCATCGCGCACTCGATCGCGCCCTTGCCGCGCTCGCGCAGCGCCGCGCAGTAGGCGCCGAGCTCCTCGCGGCTCGCGTTGCGGCAGGCGAGCGGCCGCCCGCCGTAGCCCATGTGCTGGTTGAGCAGCGTGCTCGAGAAGCCGAACGCGCCGGCGTCGAGCGCCTCCCCGAGGATTGCTTTTATTCCCAGGATTTCAGATTCATTTGCAGCCCTCTCCATCGAAGCTTCGCCCATCACGTAATGCCGGAACGGCGTGAGCGGCGCGAGGAACGCGAGGTTGAGCGACGGCTTGCGCCGCGCCGCCGCTTCCATGTACTGCGGGAACGTCTCCCACTCCCAGCGGATGCCGGCGTCCAGCACCTCGAACGGGATCGATTCGACGTTCACGAGGTCGCGCATCGCCACCTCGCGCGCCCCGGGGCGGCACGGCGCGATGCCCACGCCGCAGTTGCCCATCACCACCGAGGTCACCCCGTGCCACGACGAGGGCGTCGCCGCGCCGTCCCAGCAGATCTGCGCGTCGTAGTGCGTGTGCGGGTCGATGAAGCCGGGGGCGACCACCAGCCCGTCGGCATCGATTGTTTTTCCTGCTTTTTCCCTTATGCTGACTTCAACGGCGGAAATCTTCCCGCCCGAGACGGCAATGTCCGCCCGTTTCGCAGGCGCGCCGGTGCCGTCGACAAGCGTCCCGCCGCGGATCAGTAGGTCGTAGCTCATGGCTTTGCGCCATTATCACCCAGCACGTCGACGAAACGGCCCCGGCCTGGAAGCCGGTAGATCGCGAAATCGCGCCGGTCCGCGGTGAGGATCTCGTGCACGCCGGTGCGGCTCGCAAGCAGGACGACCGAGGCATCGGCGAAGTCCATCGGTTGGTCGCGGTACTTGCGCGCAAGCCTCTCGATCGCCCTGAAATCAAGTGGCTCGCGATCGATCTCGAGCAGGCCCGCGTGCGCGGCGTCCCCGAGCCAGGTCAGGCAACGCAGCTGCTGTGACGTCGAAAGCAGCGCGAGCGTTTCCGCGAGCACCGCCTCCGTGGTCAGGAAGCGCCCGCGATAGTCCCGCAGGAAGTCCCGGCAGCGCGCATGCAAGGCGTCCGTCTCGTCGAACAGGCCGACCAGGAAGCCTGAATCAACGACGACGCTTTTCACGGACGTAGTCGCGATAGCGCTTCTGCCTGGAGGGCCGGTGCGCGCGCCGCGCCGCGGGCGCCGCACGCGGCAGCACCGCCTCGGCCAGGCTCGACAGTGTAGGGCCGGATTGCGCGACGAGATACTGCGCCACGCTCTGCTGCACCACGGCACTGCGGGTCTGTCCGGTCTGTGCGCAATGGCGCGCGAGCGCCTGCGCGAGCTCCGGGTCGAGCCGGACCGACAGCGGCGGACGGGTCTTTGTCATACACTCATTCTATTGTCATACAAAAGCCCCCGCAAGGCTTCCGAGATCAGGCCTGCGAAACGGTTTGGTCGGCGCGCCCCGAGTCCGCGATAATGCCGGCCCGCATGCCGAAAATCACCGGCCGTTCCGCGTTCCTGCAGCTGCTCGCCGACGAGGGCGTGACGCACCTCTTCGGCAACCCGGGCACCACCGAGCTCGCGATCATGGAGGTGGTGCCCGACTTCCCGCAGCTGAAGTTCGTGCTCGGGCTGCAGGAGGCCTCGGTGCTCGCGATGGCGGACGGCTTCTGCCGCGCCTCGGGAAAGCTCGCCGCGGCGAACGTGCACGTCATGCCGGGCCTGGGCAACGCCATGGGCGCGCTCTACAACGCGAAGTTCTCCGGCTCGCCGGTGATCCTCACCGCGGGGCAGCAGGAGCAGGGGCACGGCCTCCTGGAGCCCCTGCTCTACGAGCCGCTCGTGCCGGTGGCGCAGCCGCTCGTCAAGTGGGCGGTGGAAGTCACGCGCGCGGCCGACCTGCCCAGGATCCTGCATCGCGCGGCGAAGATCGCGCTCACGCCGCCCACCGGGCCGGTGTTCCTGAGCCTGCCGGGCGACGTGCTGGACGAGGCCGTGGAAATGGACCTCGGGCGACCCGTGCGCATCGAGTCGGGCGCCCGGCCTTCACAGGAAACAATCGAGAAACTGGCGAAAATGCTGCTCGCGGCGAAGCGGCCCGTGCTCCTCGCCGGCCAGGAGCTCGCGCAGCACGACGCCTTCGGCGAGGCCGCCGAGCTCGCCGAGCTGCTCGGCGCCGCGGTGTTCCAGTCCTCCGTCCCCTACTGCGCGCAGTTCCCCACCGCGCACCCGGCGTTCATGGGCGCGCTCACGCGCCAGCAGGCGCAGGTGCGCAAAGCGCTCGAGCCCTACGACCTGCTCGCCTGCCTCGGCGCCGACCTGCTGCGCATGTCGGTCTACAGCCCGGTGGAGCCGCTGCCCCCGGGCATGCCGGTGGTCCACATCTCGGAGCGCGCGCACGAGCTCGGCAAGAACTACCGCACCGACCTCGCGATCCAGGCGGACGTGAAGGAAACCCTGAAAGGGGTTTTGCCCTTGATTCGAAAAGGCTGCGACGAGCCAAAGGCAAAGACCAGATTGAATGAAATACAAAAAAACAATTGGTCGTCCCAGCGCGACAAAGCCCGCATCGAAGCGATGCTCGCTGCGGAAACCTCGCCCATCGACCCGCAGTACCTGGTGCTGCGCTTCACCGAGTCGCTGCCGCGCGACGCGGTTGTCGTGGACGAGGGCCTGGTCAGCACCTACAGCCTGCCGAAGTTCCTCTCGATGAGGGGCCCGCGCGACTTCTTCGGCCTGGCGAGCGGGGGCCTGGGGTTCGCCGTGCCGGGCGCGGTGGGCATCAGCATGGCGCTGCCCGGCCGGCCGGTGGCGGCGCTGGTGGGCGACGGCAGCGCGATGTACGCCATCCAGGGCCTGTGGACCGCGGCGCACGAGAAGCTGCCGATCACCTACATCGTCGCCAACAACCGCGGCTATCGCATCATCAAGGAGCGGCTGGTATCGTTCCGCAAGACCGACCGCTTCACCGGCATGGATCTGCGCGACCCGGATGTCGATTTCGTTTCCCTGGGCAGGTCTTTCGGGCTGGAAGCGAGGAGAGTCACGAGCCCGCAGGAGATCGCCCCGGCGCTGCGCGAGGCGTTCGCCAGCGGCAAGCCGAACCTCGTCGACATCCGCGTCGCCGACGGCTTCGGCGGCTAGGTTCGGATCTTGCTTCGGATCCCGGCGTGACCGTAAAGCTCAACCACACCATCGTGCACTCGCGCGATCCGCGCGCGGCGGCCGAGTTCTACAGCGCGGTCTTCGGCCTGCCCGCGCCGGCGCCGTTCGGGCCGTTCTTCGACGTCGAGGTGGCGAACGAGGTGACGCTCGCGTTCCTCGACGCCGAGGGCATGGAGATCCAGACGCAGCACTACGCCTTCCTCGTCACCGAGGCCGAGTTCGACCAGATCTTCGGCCGCGTGAAGGAGCGCGGCCTCAGGTACTGGGCGGACCCCGGCCGCAGCCGCGAAGGCGAGATCAACCGCCACTACGGCGGCCGCGGCGTGTATTTCCAGGACCCGAGCGGCCACCTGCTCGAGATCATCACCCGACCCTATGGATCGGAACTTCCGGAGCGAGCCTCATGAAAAGCCTGCGTCTTGCCCTCGCGGTTGCTCTTGCAGCGTTTCTTGCATCGGCTTTCGCCTTCGAGCCGAAATCGGGCCAGGCCGGCAAGGACGTCGTCTGGGTGCCGACGCCCCAGGCGCTCGTGGACCGGATGCTCGACATGGCGAAGGTGACGCCGCAGGACTTCGTCATGGACCTCGGCTCGGGCGACGGCCGCACCGTGATCACCGCGGCGAGGCGCGGCGCGCGCGCCATCGGCGTGGAGTACAACCCGGAGATGGTGGAGCTCTCGAAGAGGAACGCCGCGAAGGCGGGCGTCGCGGGCAAGGCGAGCTTCGTCAAGGCCGACCTCTTCAAGACCGACCTCTCCAGGGCGAGCGTCATCACCATGTTCCTGCTGGAGGACATCAACATCAAGCTGCGGCCGAGGATCCTGCAGCTCAAGCCCGGAACGCGCATCGTGTCGAACACCTTCACCATGGGCGACTGGGAAGCCGACCAGAAGTCCACCATCGAGGGCGAGTCCTGCGACGGCTCGTGGTGCACGGCGCTGCTCTGGATCGTGCCGGCGCGCGTCGCCGGCACGCACCGGCTGCCGCAGGGCGAGCTGACGCTGAAGCAGCAGTACCAGATGCTCACCGGGTCGCTGCGCACCGGCGGCAAGACCTTCGCGCTCGAGGGCCGCGTGCGCGGCGAGGAAGTGAGCTTCACCGCCGGCGGCCGCAAGTACGCCGGCCGCATGAACGGCGGGACCCTCGAGCTGAAATAGTTCAGGGACGGAGCCCGATCTCCGGAGATCGGGCTCCGTCCCAGAATCTTGATCAGGCCGCCATCCGAGCCGCGCTCGCGAGCGCCTCGCGGCACTCGCGCACGATGCGCTCGATCAGCTCGGCGCAGCTCGGGATGTCCTGGATCAGCCCCACCACCATGCCGGCGCTGACGATGCCGGCGTCCACGTCGCCCGTCTTCATGGCGTTCCTGCCGCGCGCGCCGGCGACCAGGTGCTTCACGTCCTCGAACGCCGCGCCCTGCTTCTCCAGCGCCACCACCTCGTCGGAGACCTTGTTCTTCAGCACGCGCGAGGTGTTGCGCATGGTGCGAAAGATCAGGTTCGTGTCGCGCTCGCCCGCGGCGACCAGCGCGCGCTTCACGTTCTCGTGCACCGGCGCCTCCCGCGTGCACATGAAGCGCGTGCCCATGTTGATGCCCTGCGCGCCCATCGCGAGGCACGCGGCCATCTGGTAGCCGTCGGCGATGCCGCCCGAGGCGAGCACCGGGATCCTGCAGGCGCGCACCGCCGCCGGGATCAGGATCAGGTTCGGCACGTCGTCCTCGCCCGGGTGCCCGGCGCACTCGAAGCCGTCGATCGAGATGACGTCGACGCCGTACTTCTCCGCCGAGAGCGCGTGGCGGACCGAGGTGCACTTGTGCACGATCGTGATGCCGTGCCGCTTGAACTGCGGCACGAAGTCGCGCGGGTTGTTGCCCGCGGTCTCCACGATCTTCACCCCCGACTCGAAGATCGCCTGCATGTACTCGGCGTACGGCGGCGGCTTGATCGCAGGCAGGATCGTGAGGTTGACGCCGAAGGGCCTGTCGGTCATCTCGCGGCAGCGCGCGATCTCGCGCCGCAGGTCCTCGGGCGTGGGTTGCGTGAGCGCGGTGAGAATGCCGAGGCCGCCCGCGTTCGAGACGGCGGAGGCGAGCTCCGCGTAGCCCACCCACTGCATCCCGCCCTGGATGATCGGGTACTCGATGCCGAGCATTTCCGTCACTTTGGTTTTCATGGCGCGCGGATGTTACCGCATGTAACAGTCATGGACGGGCGGCGGCTTTCGTGGAAGGCTTGCCGCCATGAGGGTGACCGTCGCCTTCAGCCTGCTGCTCCTCGTCGCCGCGCCGCTCGGCGCGCAGACGTACAAGTGGGTGGACGAGCGCGGCGTGGTCAACTACTCCAACGCGCCGCCGCCCGGCGCCAACGCCGCAAAGGCGACTCCGGTGGAGGATCGCGTCTCGATCATCCCCAACGACCCCTATTTCCTCAAGCTCGTCGCGGCGATGCAGGAGCGCGCGCTGCGCCTCGCCGAGTACGAGGAGAGGGAGTTCCTGCAGCGCCAGCGCCTGCTCGCCGCGCGCGCCTACGCGCCCGCCCCCGCGCCCGTAGCCTACGAGCCGCCTCCCCGCATCGTCTACCCGGCGATCTACGGCCCGGTTTTCACTTCCGTCGTGCCACGCCCGGTGCGCGTGGTGCGGCATCACCCGCACCTGAAGCGGCATCACGCCCCGAGCTTCCGCAAGCACTTCCCGGAAAAGCGGCGCTAAAGCCGCGCGCGCGGGCGCCAACGTACTGTAATTGTTGACATTTGTCATAAGTCATAGTACATAGGCGGCATGGACCTCGCCGCCCTGACGCTGTTCGGCCGCGCCCGCTACCGGGTGCTGGCGTGCCTGTTCGCGCTCGGCGAGGCCGAATCGCTCCACCTGCGCGAGATCGCGCGGCGCGCGGGGCTGAGCCCCACCGCGGCGCAGTACGAGCTGCGCCGCCTGCTCGCCGCGGGGCTCGTCGTCCAGGCCGGCGCCGCCGCGCGGCCGCTTTACGCCGCGAACGCGAGGCACGCCGTCGCGCCCGAGCTGCGCGAGATGATCCGCAAGCTCGACGCCGCGCGCGAGCCCGCGGCGATCGCGGACGACGCTTTCTGGACGCGCAAGCGCGGCGCGCAGCGGCGCGACTACGCTGCGCGGACCCTCGCCCGCAAGTCCCCGTTCCTCGCCGACCGCAGGCTCGCCGCGTCGCTCAGCGCCGACCTGCGCAAGGACGTGAGCTACGACTACTGAGGGCGTACTCCCCGAGAGCGACCTGCTGCGCGCGCTGCGCGCCTCGGAGGGCGCGGTGCTGGTCGGCGGCCAGGCGCTCGCCTTCTGGGTCGCCTGGCTCGGCGTGAGGCTGAGGGACGCGCCGCGCGCCTACATCAGCGGCGATGCCGATTTCCTGGGCTCGAGGGAGCACGTGGCGCGCTTCGCGGCCGCGCTCGGCGGCAAGGCGACGTACCCGCCCCGGCGCGCCATCACGGCGCTCGTGGGCGCGGTGGAGAAAAGGGCCGGCACGGCGAGCGTAGGCGTCGACGTGCTCCACAGCCTCGTGGGCCTGGATGCCGAAGGCGTGCGGCGCAGGGCGATCGAGGTGACCCACCCCGCCGACCGTTCGGTGCGCTTCCGCGTCATGGACCCGGTGGATTGCCTGGTGAGCCGGCTCGAGAACCTGCGGCGGCTGGCCGCGAAGCGCGACGCGGCCGGCGCGTGGCACGCGCGGCTCGCGACCGCCGTCTGCCGCGCCTACGTGGAGGAGCTGCTGCGCCTGGGCGAGGAGCGCAAGGCGATCAGGGTGGCGACCGCGCTTTTCCGCCTCGCGGGCTGCGCGGCGGGCCTGCAGGCGTACGCGAAGCACGGCGTGGACGTGCTCGAGGCGATCCCGGCGCAGCGCTTCCGCAGCGCGAGCTTCAAGCGCGAGCAGGCGCGTCGCTCCGCGGCCGCGATCCGCAGGCTGCGCAAGGAGCCGCAGGCCTAGGCCGTAAGCCTGATGCCGGTCTTGTTCCTCTCGTAAGAGAGGGATTCGAAGCGCAGCCCCCGCTTCTTCGCATGCCGGAACGCGGCGAGCAGCTCCTCGCGCCGCGGCCGGCGCGCGAGCGGCCGGTAGCGCTCCATGAACTTGTCGTTGCCCGGATCGCAGTAGTTGTCCGGGTGGTACTGGTCCATGATGTTCACGGGCGCCTGCGGCATGTGCCCGGCGATCCAGTCGAGCACGGGCAGCGTGCAGCACTCGACGTGCCCGGGCATGACGAGGTGGCGGATGGTGAAGTCCTCGCCCCAGTCCTCGAGCTTCTGCAGGTTCGCGGTCACCGTCTCCCAGTACCGGCCGGTGCGCGCGAGCCCGATCGCGCAGCGCCCGGGGCCGAACTTGAAGTCGGGCAGCCACACGTCCATCGTGAGGCGCAGCAGGCGCATCGCCTCCTCGGACTGGAAGAAGTTCGAGTTCCACAGCATCGGCGCGTTGAAGCCGCGCGGCAGCGACGCGATCGCCTCGAGGATCGTGTGCAGGTGGATCGTGGGATCGCCGCCCACCCAGTTGACGTTGTGGCAGCCCTCCAGCCGCAGCTGCACCGCGATCGCGGCGAGCGTGCGCGCCGCGACCGGCTCGCCGTTCAGCCGGTCGGTCGAGATGTCGCCGTTCTGGCAGAACGCGCAGCGCATGTTGCACGAGGTGAAGAAGATCGTCCCCGAGCCGTGCGTGCCGCGGTACACCAGCTCCTCGCCGTGGTGGTGGAAAGCCGAGGAGACGCGCGTCTCGGCGCCGAGCTTGCAGGCGCCGAGCTTCCCGCCCGCGCTGCGGTCCACGCGGCAGTCCCACCTGCAGAAATTGCAGTGCGCGAGCATGCGCCTGCCGAGCTCGGCGACGAGATCCAGAAGACTGGGTTCGGGTTTCTCGTTCCGGAGGGGTTTGTTTTCCTTTACGTGGACTTTCAAAGCGAGAAAGTCCCGCGTTCCCTCCTCCAGCGCGGCCCACAGCCGCTGCTCCGGCGCGTCCAGAGCCACCCCGGCGGGAATCGCGGCGCAGATGCGGTACTTGGCGGGCAGGCGGTCGGCCGCGACCTCGCGATACCAGCCCATGCGGCCGCGAAAGTCGGGCTCGTGCCAGAACGAAAGCGCGTCGAACGCGCCCATCCCGCCAAGTATAGGCCGGGAAAATCGGGGTCAGAGCCCGATTTTCCTTAAACTAGCCGCTCTCGAAGAAAGGGGATTCCATGTCCACACTCACCGGCAGCTGCCTGTGCGGCGCGATCCGCTTCGCGATCGACGTCCCGGTCACCGAGCTGCGCGCCTGCCACTGCGTCAACTGCCAGAAGGTCTCCGGCGGCGCCGGGACCGTCAACGCCGCGCTGCCCGCCTCGGCCCTGCGCATCACGCAGGGCACGCCGAAGAAATATTCGGCGCTCGCCGACAGCGGGCGGCTGCTGCACCGCTACTTCTGCGGCGACTGCGGCTCGCCGATCTACAGCCAGCGCGACCTCGCGCCCGAGATGCTGACGGTGCGCGCGGGCCTGTTCGACAACCCTCCCGAGCAGAGAATCACCTTCCACATCTGGACCGCGAGCGCGCGCCCCTGGGACCGCATCGACCCGTCGGCGAAGCAGCACCCCGGCCAGCCCGACGCGCCCGCCCGTTAGGGGTCAGACCACTAACAGGAGTCGAGGTCAGACAATCGGGAACAGATCCATGTCGCGCGTTGGTGGTCTGACCCCGATTCTGCTCGCCTGCTTCAGCGCCCTCGCGCTCGCGCAGGCGCCGAAGCCGCCCGCCTATGAGCCGAGCCTGGGCCAGGACGGCAAGGACGTGGTGTGGGTGCCGACGCCGCAGGCCACCGCCGACAAGATGCTCGATCTCGCCAGGGTCGGGCCGAAGGATTTCGTCATCGACCTCGGCTCGGGCGACGGGCGCCTGGTGATCGGCGCGGCGAAGCGCGGCGCGCGCGCGCTCGGCGTGGAGTACAACCCGGAGCTGGTCGAGCTCTCGCGGCGCAACGCCGAGAGGGAAGGCGTCGCCGACCGCGCGAAGTTCGAGAAGGCCGACCTCTTCGAGACCGACTTCTCGCAGGCGAGCGTGATCACCATGTTCCTGCTCACCAGCATCAACCTGCAGCTGCGCCCGAAGCTGCTCGCGCTCAAGCCCGGCACGCGCATCGTCTCCAACACCTTCGGCATGGGCGACTGGGCGCCCGACGAGAGCGCCGAGCTCGGCCTCGACGCCTGCAACGAGTCCTGGTGCTCGGCGCTCCTCTGGATCGTGCCCGCGCGCGTCGCCGGCACCTGGCGCGTGCCGCAGGGCGAGCTCAAGCTCGAGCAGGACTTCCAGAACCTCAGCGGCACCCTCACCGCGGGCGGCATCACCGTGGCGCTGCGCGAGGGCAAGGTGCGCGGCGAGGAGATCCGCTTCACCGCCAACGGCAGGCCCTACCGCGGCAGGCTGAAGGGCGGAAAGCTCGAGCTGCGCTAGGGGAGCCTTGCGGGCTTGCAATATTCACCCATATGGGTTAATATTGCGGCCATGCACCTCGACCACACCCTGGCAGCGCTCGCCGACGACACGCGGCGGCGGATCCTGAAGCGCCTCTCCGCCGGCGAGGCGCGCGTCACCGAGGTCGCCGCGCCCTTCGCGATCTCGCTCAACTCGGTCTCCAAGCACATCCGCATCCTCGAGCGCGCGGGCCTGGTGCGCCGGCGCATCTCGGGGCGCGACCATTTCCTCTCGCTCGACCCCTCGCCGCTCGAGGCCGCCGCCACCTGGATGATGCGCGAGCGCGTGGAGTGGACCGTGCGCCTGCGAAGCCCGTAAAGGAATACGCCGCGGCCTTGTAAGCTACGGCTTTTCCTCGAGGAGGAGCCATGGCCGAGCCGCAGCTCGTAGACCCGCACGACCCGGTGATGACCGGGGAGAACTCGTTCATCCGCCTCTCGGAGGATGGCGGCAAGACCATCGCCGAGCGCGTCAGCCACTGGCGCGTGCTGTGGTCGCCCGCCGGACAGGGCCACGCGCTCTTCATCGAGAGCAGCCTCACCGGCAAGGGCCCGCGCATCTACACCGACAACGCGGGCGTCGCGCGCTTCCTCCAGCGCACGATCGAATGCCTGCTCCACGCGCCGTTCGCCGACGAGTCGCTGCCGATCGTGGACGCGCAATTCACGCGCGGCGGCAATTCGCTCAGCACCGTGGAAGAGCGCATCGTCTCGCGCAGCGACGAGATCCTCCTCAGCTGGTGGGACCTGATCGCGCCCTTCGTCCTCACCATGCCGCCCGGCGCCATGAACCGCCCGCTCGGCGTCTACAGCACGTTCCTGCCCGCGAAGAGCGCGCAGCTCTCGGTCAACGGCAAGGCCGCCACCGCCAAGGTCTTCCCGCAGGAGCGCGGCGGCCGGCCGTCGTCCAGCTGCTGCCTGGCGTGGTCGGAGACCTGGACCCGTCCGCGCGGCGCATAGGAGGAGTCTTCCCCTCCAATTTGCAGATTGGAGGGGAATCAGGTACGCGGCGGCGCGACGCCTGAAAGGCCTGCACCGCCGTGCGAAGACACCCTGCGCCGCCTCGCGCGCTGAGCGCCTCGAGGAGTTCTTCGCCGCGTCGTTATACTAGTTTCATCCTTGCCTTAGTATAGCGGCGACGACGGCGACGAATACGCCGCGTCGCCTCGCCTGCTCGTGCGGCTCGTCGCGCAGGCGCTTCCTGCGGTCGATCGTGACGCTCTTCGCCATCTTGCGCTCGAGGGCCGCGAGTTTTCGTGCCAGCTCCGCGTGCGAAGAAAGCAGCTCGCGCAGCCGCACGAACGTACGGATGATCTCCACGTTGACCATCGCAGCTCGCTGGCTGCGCAGGACGCTCGAGAGCATCGCCACGCCCTGCTCCGTGAAAGCGCACGGCCGGTACCTCCGGCCGCCCCATCTTGAGGTGCCAAATTGGCACCTCAAGGCCTCGAATTCGGCTTCGCTCAGCTCGAACATGAAATCGTCCGGGAATCGCGAGCGATTTCGCTTGACCGCGCGGTTGAGGTTCTTGGTGGGGACCCCGTAAAGCTCGGCGAGGTCGACGTCCAGCATGATCTTCTGACCCCGCAGCAGCAGTATCGCTGCCGCAATGCGCCCTTGCGGCACAGCCGCGGCCGCGGTTTTCGAAGACGGACCCTTTGTCATCCTGGACTGAACGCAGTAAGGGCCTTGCAGGATGACAGTTGCCGTCGAGGATCTATCGCGAAGCGACGCTCCGCCGATAAGATAGGCTCGCACCATGTCTGCTCCGGGCTGGCCCGAAATCGAATCGACGCTCCGCGTGGCGCTCGCCGCGCTGAGCGTGTTCGTGGCGCTGCTCTCGGGCGTCGCGCTGCGCGCGCG
>JBFLYF010000006.1:0-26710 GCA_040756795.1 Pseudomonadota bacterium | reverse complement strand
CTACGCGCCCGAGCGGGTCGTGCCGATCGCGCTGCACGTGGACTACTGGGACTACATCGGCTGGAAGGACCCCTATGCGCAGGCCCGCTTCTCCAGCCGGCAGCGCAAGCTCGCGCAGCTGACGCGCTCGGCGATCGTCTACACCCCGCAGGTGCTGCTCCAGGGGCGGGATTTCCGCCGCTGGGGCGGCGCCGAGTTCGACCGCGAGGTGGCGAAGATCAACGCCCGGCCGGCCAGGGCGCGCATCGAGCTCAGGCTGGACACCCGGGAGAAAGGCGCTTTTCGCGTGCAGGCCGCCGCGGAGCTGCGCGACCCCGCGCAGCGGGACAAGGCGGCGCTCTACCTGGGGACCTACGAGAACAAGCTCCTCTCCCGGGTCCGGGCCGGGGAAAACCGCGGGCGGACGCTGGCGCACGATTTCGTGGTCTTCGAGTGGGTCGGCCCGCTCGAATTCCGGGGCGAGGCAAGGCTCGCCGAGCGGCGCCTCCTGCCGCTCCTGCCGCAAGCCGTTCCGGGGCACTCCGGAGTGGTCGCTTTCGTCCAGAACCGCGCCGACGGGGAGGTGCTGCAGGCCCTCATGCTCCCGGCCTGCCCGGGCTGAATCGGGTATATTTCGGCCCGGACCAGGCCATGCACGCCACCCAGATCCGTCAGAAGGACGGCATTTTCTATTTCGTCAGCTACCGGGCGAAGGACCTGCTCGGCAAGGTGCGCTTCATCAGCCGCTTCTACGGCGAGGGCGAGCAGATCGCCGCGGCGCGCATCTCGCAGGAGGACGACATCGCGCAGTTCATCGCCCGCATCGAGCGCAACGACCACGCCTTCCAGCGGGGGCTGTCGCGCGCCAAGGTGCGCCAGCTGACCAACTTCTACGAGACCGCGGTGTCGCAGCCGGCGATCCCCGGCACCGTGCTGCTCTACACGAACGAGAAGCTCCAGTACCGCGCCAACGGCGACGGGGTGGGGCACCTGACCGAGCCGAGCAGCAAGTTCCTGATCATCGACGGCCAGCATCGCCTGGCGGCGCTGCATTTCTACATGCAGGAGCGGCCCGCCGACGCCGCCACGATCAACGTGCCCTGCGTCATCTTCGACGGCAGGAGCGAGGACTTCGCCGCCGAGATGTTCGTCATCATCAATTCGACCCCCACGCGCATCAACAAGAGCCACCTCATCGACCTCTACGAGCGCGTCTCCTGGGCGGCGCCGGACCGCAAGTTCGCCGCGCGCCTGGTGGAGAAGCTCTACAGCGAGGGCGACAGCCCGCTGCGCTACCGCATCAACCGCCTCGGCGGCCGCAGCCAGCGCGACAAGTGGGTGCTGCAGGCCGAGCTCTTCAACGAGCTGCACCGCTGGGTGCGCGGCCGCTGGCGCTCGATCCAGCTCGCCGGGGGCAGCTCGAAGGAAGTGCCGCGCTACTACGGCATGGTGCGCGACTTCCTCAAGGCGGCGCGCGGCGCCTTCGGCGACGAGATCTGGGGCAACGAGGACCACATGGTCACCAAGCCCGTGACCATCAAGGCGCTGATCCGCGTGTGCGCCGACCTCGCCAGGGAAGACGGCGACAAGGAAGACGGCCGCCTTGCGCGCTGGGCCGCGCGCCTCGCGCCCTGGGCCGAGATGGCCAAGCAGTTCCGCGAAGAGGGCTTCTACGAGCGCTTCCCCGCCAAGGGCGAGGTCGAGCGCGTGGCGCGCGTGCACAAGGACCTCGCCCGCGCCGCCGGCATCGAGGTGAAGAAGTAGCTCAGGCGGCTTTGTAGGTGTCCAGCTTGATGCGCTCGCGCTCGAGCGCCGCGGCTACCGGGGCAGCCTGCATCACGCGCTGCGCGTAGGCGTGGTAGCCCGGCAGGGAGGCCGGGTCGACGCCGGCATAGCCGCCCCAGCGCAGCAGCGTGAAGGCGTAGGCGTCGTGCGCCGTGATCCGCTCGCCCTGCCAGTAGGGGTTTGCCTGCCCGATCCAGCCCTGGATGCGCTCCAGGCAGCTGCGGAACTTCGCCGCCGCGACCTGCTTCACGTCGGCCCTTGCGGCCTCGCTCTCGGCGAAATCCGAGGCGCGGAAAACGTGGGTGAACGTGGGGTGCACGGTGTTGTTCATCCAGGCGAGCTGCGAGAGCGCCTGCGCGCGCGCCCAGGGCTCCGTGGGCAGCAGTCCCGCCTGCGGGAAGCTCGCGTCCAGGAACCCGAGGATCGCCATGATCTGGTTGAGCGGCTTGCCGTCCACCACCAGCACCGGCACCTGGCCGTTGGGGTTGATCGCCAGGTACTCGGGGGTCTTCTGCTCATTGCGGTGCAGCTTTACGAGCCTGGGCTCGAAGTCCTGCCCTCTCGCGGCGCGGATCGCCTCGAGCGCGACGTGCGGCACGAACGAGCAGGCGCCGGGTGCGAAGTACAGTTCCAGTCTCATGGCGTTCCCTCCTGAATGACCTTGGTGTTTGCCATCGCTTGAATCTCCGCGGCGCCGAAGCCGAGCTCGGAAAGGATTGCGCGGCTGTGCTCGCCGATCGCGGGGATCGCGCCCATGCGCGGCTCGAAACCGTCCAGGTTGAAGGGCGGCACCAGCGCCCGGATCGGCCCGGCGGGCGAGCCGACCTCGCGCCAGCGGCCGCGCGCCTCGAGCTGCGGGTGATTCCAGAACTGCTCCATGGTGTTCAGCCGCGCGTTGGCGATGCCCGCCTTTTCCAGCTTCTCGATGACTTCGGCCGCGGTCATTTTCGAGAAGACCTTGAGGATTTCTCCATGCATGGCATCGCGGTTGGCGGCGCGCAAAGGCGAGCTGGAGAATTTCGGGTCCTTCGCCAAGGATCCGTTCTCCAGGACAAGCTCGCAGAATCTCTCGAATTCCCTCTCGTTCTGCACGGACAGGAAAACGCTTCCTCCGTCGCCCGTGCGGAACGGGCCGTAGGGCACGATGGTCGCGTGGTACGCCCCCGAGCGCGGCGGCGGCGTGCCCCCGTAGTGCGCGAAGTAGGCGGGGAAGCCCATCCATTCGGCGAGCGATTCGAACATCGTGATGTCGAGCGTGGCGCCTTCGCCGGTGCGGCTGCGCCGCAGCAGGGCGGCGAGGATCGAGGACATCGCGTACATGCCGGAGGCGATGTCGGCGATCGCGATGCCGGCCTTGGAGGGCGCCTCCTCGGTGCCGGTGACCGAGAGCAGCCCCGCCTCGCACTGCACCAGCAGGTCGTAGGCGCGCTTCGCGGAATACGGCCCCGCCGGGCCGTAGCCCGAGATGCCGCACCAGATGAGCCTCGGATACCTCGCGCGCAGCTCGGCGGCGCCCAGGCCCAGGCGCTCGGCGGCTCCCGGCGCGAGGTTCTGCACGAACACGTCCGCTCTCTGCAGCAGCCTTTCGAGGACGGGCTTCGCCTCGGGGCGCTTCACGTCCAGCGCGAGGCTTTCCTTCGAGCGGTTGACCCAGACGAAGTGCGACGAAAGCCCGCGCACGGCGTGGTCGATGTCGCGCGCCGCGTCGCCCGCGCCCGGGCGCTCGATCTTGATGACGCGCGCGCCGAGCTCGGCGAGCTGGCGCGTGCAGAACGGCCCGGCGATCACCTGCTCCAGGCCGACGATGGTGATGCCTTCGAGGGGCCTTTTCACTGGAAGTCGATTTCCATTCCGGGAAGCGAAACGCCCTCGAAGCTCGTACTCCACTTTTCCCCTGGTTTCACCGGGTGCGCATCGGTGAGCACGCCCGTGGTCACGATCTCGCCGGCGGCGAGCGGCGGCGACTCCGGCTGCTTCGCGAGCACGTCGACGAGGAAGCCGAGCGACGCGAGCGGGCTGCCGAGCACGTTGGCGCCGACGCCTTGGTCTTTCAGGGTATTGCCTTGGTAGAGCTTTACCTTGGCTTTGGGCAGCGTCCCGATCAGATCGGAAAACCCTTCGATGGCAAAAGGCTCACCCACCACCAGTTTCCCATGCAAGCCGTTGTCGGCGGTGCAGTCGGCGATCGTCACCTTCCAGTCGGGGTGATGGCATTGCACGATCTCGATCGAGTGCGCCATCCATTCGATCGCGGCGAGCAGCGCCCGCGGGTCGCTCGAGCGCGGCGCCGAGCGCAGCCTGAAGCAGATCTCCGGCTCGATGCGCGGCTGCGCCAGGCCCGCGAGGGACACAGTCGATTTGCCGGCTTCGGAAAAAACAATGGTCCGGTCGTAAACGGTTCCCCACATCGGCTCGTACACGCCGTAGCGCGCCCAGAGCGTTCGGTTGGTGAAGCCGATCTTGCGACCGACCGGTTTCCAGCCGCGCGCGCAGCGGTGGGCGTGCAGTTTGCGCGCCGCAGCGTAGCCCTGCTCGGCAGTCAGCCCGGGATGGCGCGCGCTGAACGGCGGCACCAGGTGCGCGCTCTCCTGAATGCCGAGCAGCTCGTGCGCGAGCGTGGTTGCGTCCATGCACGAGTGATTCTAAATTACGGGCCGTGGAACCCCATCTGGCCTGGGCGCTCCTCGGCCTCACCCTGGTGATCGTCGAGCTGCTCAGCGGCACGTTCTATCTCCTCATGCTCGGCATCGCGGCGTTCGGCGCCGGAGCCGCCGCCTGGTTCGGGGCCGGCTTCCCGCTGCAGTCGGTGGTCGCCGGCATCGTGGCCGCCGCGGGCTGCTGGGCGGTGTACGCCTACCGCGCGCGCAACGCCACGCGGCAGATGGCGCCCATCGACGCCGGCCAGCCGGCGAAGTTCGAGAGCTGGGTCGACCAGGGGGCGCGCCTGGCGCGCGTCAGCTACCGGGGCGCGGCATGGGATGCGCGCGTCGACGGCGCCGACGCGCCGGAGCCCGGCGCGATCGTCTACGTGCAGGGCAGCGATGGCAACACGCTCCAGGTCAGCACGCGGCGGCCCGGCTAGCGCGGGCGCGCCCGTCGGTTCGCGGTCTCCAGGGAGGAGCTCCATGTTCACCAAGCTCATCGTCGCCATCATCCTGACCGCGATCACCGCGGCCATCCCCGAGACGCGCGGCTACGCGGTGTGGGTGTTCTTCATCGCGGTGGTGGTCGCCTTCGTGATCGAGGGCGTGAGGATCGTGCCGCAGCAGAGCGCCTACGTGGTCGAGCGCCTCGGGCGCTTTCACCAGGTGCTCGAGCCGGGCCTGAACCTGATCATCCCGTTCCTCGACCGCGTCGCCTACATCCACTCGCTCAAGGAAGTGCCGCTCGACGTGCCCGAGCAGGTGTGCATCACCAAGGACAACACCCAGCTCGCGGTGGACGGCGTGCAGTACTACCAGGTGACCGACCCGCGGCTCGCCTCCTACGGCTCGGCGAACTACGTGGCCGCGATCACGCAGCTCGCGCAGACCACGCTGCGCAGCGTGATCGGCAAGATGGAGCTCGACAAGACGTTCGAATCGCGCGAGGACATCAACCGGCACATCGTCGCGGCGCTCGACGAGGCGGGGCGCAACTGGGGCATCAAGGTGCTGCGCTACGAGATCAAGAGCCTCACCCCGCCCGAGACCATCCTGCGCGCGATGCAGGCGCAGATCACCGCCGAGCGCGAGAAGCGCGCGCTGATCGCCAAGTCCGAGGGCGAGCGGCAGCAGGAGATCAACATCGCCGACGGCGAGCGCCAGGCCGCGATCCTCAAGTCCGAGGGCGACAAGCAGGCGGCGATCAACCGCGCGCAGGGCGAGGGCACCGCGATCCGAGTCATCGCCGAGGCGAACGCCGCGGCGGTGCGCGCGGTGGCCGAGGCGATCTCGGACAAGGGCGGCATGGACGCGGCGAACCTCAAGGTCGCGCAGCAATACGTCGAGGCTTTTGCCAATCTTGCCAAGGCCTCGAACACGCTCATCATCCCGGCGAGCGTCGGCGATGTCGGCAGCCTGGTCGCCACCGCGATGACCGTGCTCGAGAAGACCCGGCTGGGGCAGGCAAGCGCGAAAGGGGCCTGACATGGCGGTGACGGGCATGAACCACTTCACCATCCTCACCGACGACCTGCCGGCGACGCTGGCGTTCTACGCGGAGCACCTGGACCTGAAGCCCGGGGCGCGGCCGCCGTTCCGGTTTCCGGGGGCCTGGCTCTACGCCGACGGCGGGCGCGGCAAGGACCCGATCCTGCACATCGTCGCCGGCAAGCAGAAGAAGAACATGGTGAAGGGCGTGATCGACCACATGGCCTTCTCTGGAACGGGTCTTGAAGGATTTGTTTCGAAGCTAAAAGCAAAAAAAATCGACTACGAATTGCGGCGCCAGGTCGGCTCGGGCACCTGGCAGCTGTTCTTCTTCGACCCCAACAACGCCAAGATCGAGATCGACTTCGATCCCGCGGAACCCGCGCCGGCCTGATGCTGAAGTTCCTCGAGCGCGCGCTCGGGTTGCTGATCGGCCTCGCGCTGCTCGCCGCGGCGCTGGTCTTCACTTCCATCTTCCTCGCCCTGGTCGCCGCGTTCGCGATCGTGATCGGTGCCTGGTTGTGGTGGCGCACCCGGGGGCTGCGGCGGCAGGCCGCCAGGGAGGGCGGCGTGACGATCGAAGGCGAGTACCGCGAGCAGCGCGAGGAGCGTGAGGTCAAGCGGCTCGACGAGCCGCGCTAGCGCTGCGGCACCTCGGCGGCGCGGCGCAGCGCCACGAGCTGCGCCGCGGCGACCACCGCGAGCAGGCCCAGGCCGATCAGGTCGGTGATGAGGCCCGGCTTGATGAGGCAGAGCGCGGCGACGAACAGCAGCGCGCGCTGCCACGCGGAGGCGAGCGCGAGCAGCCAGCCGAACAGGCTCGCCGACAGGCAGACCACCCCGATCGAGGCCGAGATCACGGCCCAGACGACGTACAGCCACTCGTTGCCCCAGTCCTTGACGATGAGCAGCAGCATCGGCTCGTAGACGAACATGAAGGGCACGATGTAGGCGGGCGCGGCGGCGCGCATGGCGGCGAAGCCCGAGGCCCACATGTCGGCCTTGGCGAGGCTTGCCGCGGCGAACACCGCGAGCGCGACCGGCGGCGTGATCGCCGAGAGGATCGCGAAATAGAAGGCGAACATGTGCGCCGCCGGAGTCACGGCGCCGAGCTTCATCACCGCCGGCACGAGCAGCGCGACCATCATGATGTAGGCGGGCGTGGTCGGCATGCCCATGCCGAGGATGATCCCCGCCATCGCGGTGAGGATGAGCGCGAGGATGAGCGACTCCTGCGACAGCGCCACCACCAGCTGCGTGAACACGATGCCGAGGCCCGTGATCGTGACCGCGCCGATGACGATGCCCGCGCAGGCGCAGGCCATCGCCACTGCGAGCGTGTTGCGCGCGCCCTCCTCGAGCGCCTCGAGCACCGTGCCCCAGCGGATGCCGGCGCGCGTGGTCTTCCTGAGCAGCGCGATCGGCAGGCAGGAAAGCGCGCCCCAGAGCGCGCACAGCGGCGCCGAGTAGCCCTCGATCAGGCCGATGAGCACGATCAGGATCGGAATGAACAGATGGCCGCGCGCGAGCATCACGGAGCCGAAGCCGGGCAGCTCGGACTTCGGCACGCCGGCGAGCTTGTAGCGCTTGGCCTCGAAGTGCACCGCGGAGAACACCGCGAGGTAGTACAGGAACGCCGGCACGATCGCCCAGACCGTGATCTGCGCGTAGGGCACGACCAGGAACTCGGCCATGACGAACGCGGCCGCGCCCATGATCGGCGGCATGAGCTGGCCGCCCGTCGAGGCGACCGACTCCACCGCCGCCGCGAACGGCGGCCGGAACCCGGTGCGCTTCATGAGCGGGATCGTGATCGGGCCGTCGACCATGACGTTGGCCACCGCGCTGCCCGACACGGTGCCGAAGAGCGAGGAGCTCACCACCGCGACCTTGCCCGGGCCGCCCGCGGTGTGGCCCGTGATCGACATCGCGAAGTCCATGAACAGCTGCCCCGTGCCGCTTTTCTCCATGAAGGCGCCGAAGAGAACGAACAGCATCACGTAGGAGGCCGACACGCCGAGCGTAGAGCCGAAGATGCCCTCCAGGGACAGGTACACCTGTTCCATGAGGTTCTGCATGGAGACGTTGGTGAAGCCGACGGCGTAGGCGAGGAAGACGATCGCCGTGAGCGGCAGCGCCCAGCCGATGACGCGCCGCGTGGCCTCGAGCACCACGATCACCGCCACCACCGCGTAGAACTTGTCCCAGGCGTTCAGCTCGTCGATGTAGATGATGCGGTTGGTGTAGTACTCGTAGTTGAAGAAGATGTGCAGCACGAAGCTCCAGCCGCCGACGAGCAGCACGGCGTCGAGCAGCCGCCAGCCCGCGCCGCCGCCGGCGCGCGACGGGTAGAGCAGGAAGACGAGCGTCAGCGCGAACAGCAGGTGCGTGCCGCGGAAGACCATCGCCTCCGGCGGCCCGAAGCCGGCGACGTACATGTGGTACAGCGACATCGCCACCGCGATGCCGAGCACCACCCGGCGCAGCGCGCGCGACGCGGGCGTGGCGGCGGCCTTCTCCTCGCTCATCGTCCTCCCCGACGCAAAACGGGGCGGCCGCGCCGCCCCGCTGCGGACTGCCCTGCGGCCCGGGCTACATCGCCCCCGCTTCCTTGTAGAACTTCGCCGCGCCTTTGTGGAACGGCACCCCGATGTCGAGCGCCATGTCCTTGGGCGTCATGCCCTCGATCGACTTCACCACCGCGGCCATTCCCGCCACGTTGCCCGCCATGGTCTTCGCCATCTGGTAGACCGTGTTCTCCGGCAGGTCGCAGGCCACGACGAGGTGCGTAGAGTAGCCGATCACGGGCACGTCCTTGTCCTGCTTCGGATAGGTGCCGGCCTTGATGATGAGCTTGTTGTAGCCCGGATTCATCTTCTTCAGCTGCCCCATCACGTTGTCATCCACGGGAACGAGCGTGATCTCGCGCGCGCTGGCGAGATCCATCACCGCCGAGGCCGGCGCCGTGGTGCCGAGCGTGAAGACGTTGGCGTGGCCGTCCTTCATCAGCGCCACGGACTCGGTGTAGCTGTTGAAGTTCACCTTGGAGAGCTTGTCGTAGGCGAGGCCGTTCATCTTCAGCACCAGCGCGGTGAGCAGCTCGCCGGTGTTGCCCTTGGCCTGCGTGGTGAGCGACTTGCCCTTCAGGTCGGCGAGCGAATTGACGCCCGCGCTCTTGAGCGCGACCACCTGGAAGTACTGCGGATACAGGTTCGCCAGCTGGCAGACCTTGGTGACCTTCTTCGGATAGGGCGCCCGGCCCTCGATCCCGTCGACCGTGGTGCTCGAGTTGGCAAGGCCGATGTGCGCCTTGCCCTCGTCCACGCCGCGCACGTTGGAGATGCCGGCGCCGGGGGTCTGCTGGATCTGCAGCCCGGAGATCGACTTCTCCCACATGCCCTTGAGAGCGCCGCCGAGCGGGATCCACGAGCCGCCCTGCGGGCCGGTCATGAAGGTGACTTGCTGCGCCGCGGCAGGCGCGGCGACGAGGGCGCTCGCGACGAGCGCCAGGGCCTTGAGCTTCATTGCGTTCTCCTCCGTTTGAGTCCTGCAGCGAACACGCCGGACTGCGCGATCATACCGCAGCAGCGCCGCGCGCAGGCCGGCGTGCCTCTCTCAATGCAGGCGGGCCGAGCGCGGATTGGTGGCGGGCGCGGTGCGCGACGCTTCGCTCCATGGCCCGTGCAGGGCCGCGCAGATGTCCCGCACGACCACCGCAGCGTCCGGGTGCGTGGCCAGGCACTGCATATGGCGAGAGATGCACAGCGCGAGCCGCGGGCAGCCGGTGCGCGCGTAATGGGTCATCAGGTAGAGCAGAGCCGCGATCAGGGTTTCGGCGCGGCTCTCGGCTTCGGGTGCATCCATGTACAAATGATAATAGTTATCATCTGTAAATGCAACCAGATCACATGGGCAATTAAGCGGTAGTGATTACTAACATCAAACCACGCGCGTACGTACGGGCTTACCGGCGAAGTGCAGCTTCAGGTTCTCGACCTGCAGGTCGCCCATCGCGGTACGCGTCTCCACCGTCGCGCTGCCCACGTGCGGCAATAGCACCGCGCTCTCGATGCTGAACCAGGCCGGGTCGATCTTCGGCTCGTTCTCGAACACGTCCAGCCCCGCGCCCGCGATCCTCTTCTCCTTCAGGTAGCGCAGCAGCACCGGCTCGTCGATCACCGAGCCGCGCGCGATGTTGACGACGTAGCCCTCGGGCCCCAGCGCATCGAGGACCTTTGCGCCCACGAGCTTGCTCGTTTCCGCGCCGCCCGGGGTCGCGACCAGCAGCACATCGGAATTCTTCGCCAGCGCGACCGGGTCGGGATCGTAGGGGTAGGCGCAGTCTTTCTTCCTGCTGCGGTTGTGGTAGCGGATCTGCATGCCGCAGGCGGCGGCGCGCTGCGCGATCGCCTCGCCGATGCGCCCCAGGCCGAGCACGCCCAGGACCTTGCCGCCCAGCGACGCCGTGAGGGGATAGGCGCCGCGCGCACCCCAGTCGCCGGCGCGCAGGTAGCGCTCGGCCTGCGGGAAGCCGCGCAGGGTGTTGAGGATCAGCGCGAGCGCCGTGTCGGCCACGCAATCGTTCAGCACATCCGGCGTGTTGGTGACGATGATGCCGCGTTGCTTTGCCGCAGCGAGGTCGATCGCGTCGACCCCTACGCCGAAGTTGGAGATCAGCTCGAGCTTGGGCAGCGCATCCATCAGCGCCGCATCGGCGCCCCAGGGGCCGAACGTGGCAAGGGCGCGCACCCTGGGCGCGTGCTGCTCGAGGAATGCCGCGCGGTCGGCCGCCTCGTAGAGCTTGTGGCAGGTGAACGCCTGGTCGAGCTTCTCTTGCGTGCGGGGAAAGATCTTCCCCGTGACGATGATCTCGGGTTTCATGGTTCTTTCTCTGAACGAATTCTCTATGCGAACTTCGCGCGCAAGGCTTCTGCACCCCGCGCGAGTATCCCTACGTCGGCGCCCACCGCGCAGAAGAGCGCTCCCGCGGCGAGCATGCGCTTGGCGTCGGCCTCCACGGGCGAGAGGTAGCCCGGCGCCTTGCCGCTCTTGCGGATGCGCCGCATCGCCTCCTCGATGAGCGGCAGCACCGCCGGGTTCGCGGTTTCGCCGGGATAGCCCATCGAGGCGTGCAGGTCGGCGGGCCCGATGAAGACCCCGTCCACGCCCTCGACGGCGCAGATCGCCTCCAGCTGATCGAGCGCGGGCCTGGTCTCGACCTGCACCAGCACGCAGATCTCCTCGTGCGCGCGCCTGGCGTAGTCCTTGATGCGCCCGAAGCGCGTCGCGCGCGTGGTTCCCGCAACCCCGCGCACGCCCGCCGGGGGGTAGCGCGTCGCGGCGACCGCCGCGCCGGCCTCCGCCGGGCTGCAGACATAGGGGATGAGCAGCGACTGCACGCCGATGTCGAGCACGCGCTTGATCATCACCATGTCGTTCCACGGCACGCGCACGATCGGCGTCGTGGGGTAGGGCGCCGCCGCCTGCAGCTGCGTGAGCAGCGACTCGAGGTCGTTCGGCGAATGCTCCGAGTCGAGCAGGATCCAGTCGTAGCCCGCGCCCGCGATCACCTCGACGCTGTAGCTGGAGGAGAGGCTCGACCACAGCCCGATCTGCGCCTTGCCCGACTGCAGCGCGCGCTTGAAGGCGTTTCGCGGAAGCTCCATCGGCGCATTGTAAACTTGGCCCCTTCCATGGCGGACACACGCGTCTACTGGGCGAAACCGCTCGCGCGCGCGATCGAGGCGGTCGTCGCCGCGGGCGGGAGCGAAGCGCGCGAGGCGCAGTTGGTCGCCGAGAACCTGGTCGAAGCGAACCTGCAGGGGCACGATTCGCACGGCATCGGCATGGTGCCGCGCTACGTCGCGGCGCTGCTCGAAGGCGGGCTGCACGCCAATCGCCACGTCACGGTGAAGCTCGATGCCGGCGCGCTGCTCACGCTCGACGGCAACGCGGGATACGGCCAGGTCGCAGGCAAGGAGGCGATGGCGCTTGCAGTGCCGCGCGCCCGGCGGCACGGCAGCTGCGTCATGGTGCTCGGCAACGCGCACCACCTCGGGCGCATCGGCCACTGGGCCGAGATGGCGGTCGCCGAAGGGCTGGTGTCGATCCACTTCGTCAACGTAATCTCGCACGCGCGTGTGGCGCCCTATGCCGGGGCGGATGCGCGCTTCGGCACCAACCCGGTGTGCATCGGCATCCCGCTGCCGGGCGAGCCGCCGCTCATGCTCGACTTCGCGACCAGCGCCGTGGCGCAGGGCAAGATGCGCGTCGCCTACAACAAGGGCGAGAAGGTGGCCGACGGCCTGCTGATCGACGAGCATGGCAACCCTACCAACGATCCCCGCTACGTCGTGGTGCCGCCCTGGGGCGCGCTGCTCACCACCGGGGCGCACAAGGGCTACGGCCTGTCGGTGGTCTGCGAGCTGCTCGGCGGCGCGCTCTCGGGCGGCGGCACCTGGCACTACGAGGACCATTCGCGCATGCGCGTCTATAACGGCATGTTCACGGTGCTGGTGGACCCCGCGCGCCTGGGCACGCGCGAAGCCTTCGAGCGCGAGACGCGCGCCTACCTCGACTGGCTGCGCCGCTGCCCCCCGGCGCCCGGCCACGACAAGGTGCGCATTGCAGGGGAGCCCGAGCGCGAAACGAAGGCGAAGCGCCTCGCCCAAGGCATCCCGGTGGACGACACGACCTGGGAGGAAATCCTCGCCGCCGGCGAGAAGCTCAAGCTCGAGCGCGCGGCGATCGAGAAGCTGGCCCTCGGCGGCTAGTGAATCTCCGGCTCCGCGGTCGGCGCGGTGCCCTCGAGGAAGTCGAAGTCGCAGCCCTCGTTCGCCTGCCTGACGTGGCGCGAGAAGATCGCGCCGTAGCCGCGCTCGTACTTGGGCTGGGGTTGTTTCCACGCTTTGCGACGGGCTTCGAATTCTTCTTCACTGATTTTTAGATTCAAAACCTTCTTTTCCACGTCGAGTTCGATCGGATCGCCATTTCTTACGAGCGCCAATGGGCCCCCGATGAAAGCCTCGGGGGCGACATGCAGGACGCAGGTGCCGTAGCTCGTGCCGCTCATGCGGCCGTCCGAGATCCGCACCATGTCCTTGACGCCCTGGCGGAGGAGCTTCTTCGGCAGGGGCAGCATGCCCCACTCCGGAAAGCCCGGGCCGCCGAGCGGTCCCGCGTTCTTCAGCACAAGGACACTGTCGGCGTCCACTTCGAGGTCGTCGCGGTCGATCCTCGCCGCCATGTCGTTGTAGTCCTCGAACACCACCGCGCGGCCGGTGTGGCGCAACAGCTTCGGGTCGGCGGCGCTCGTCTTGATCACCGCGCCGTCGGGGGCGAGCGAGCCGCGCAGCATGACGATGCCGCCCGAGGCCTGCAGCGGTCGCGCGCGCGGCAGGATGACGTTGGGATTCCACACCTTCGCGCCCTCGATGTTCTCTCCTAAAGTGCGACCGTTGACGGTTTTTGCGTTTGTATCGAGAAGATCTCTCAAGGAAAAAAGCAAGGCCCGTAGGCCGCCGGCGTAATAGAAGTCCTCCATCAGGTACTTGTCGCCCGAGGGCCGCACGTTGGCGATCACGGGCGTGCGCGCCGAGATCTCGTTGTAGCGCTCGAGCGGGAAGGCAAGCCCGGCGCGCCCGGCGAGCGCGAGCAGGTGGACGATGGCGTTGGTCGAGCCGCCCATCGCCATGAGCGTCACGATCGCATTGTCAAAGGATCCTTTCTTCAGGAAGTCAGTCGGTTTCAAATCCTCCCAGACCATCTCCACAATTCGCCTGCCGGTGAGGGCGGCCATGCGCGCGTGGTTCGAGTCGACCGCGGGAACCGACGAGTAGCCGGGCAGACAGAAGCCGAGCGCCTCGGCGAGCGACATCATGGTGGCGGCCGTGCCCATGGTCATGCAGGTGCCCGGCGAGCGCGCGATGCTGTCCTCGATCTCGTTCCACTCCGCCTCGCGGATGCGCCCCGCGCGCAGCTCGTCCCAGTACTTCCACACGTCCGACCCGGAGCCGAGCGTGCGCTCGCGCCAGTGCGCGTTGAGCATCGGCCCCGCGGGCAGGTAGATCGCGGGGAGATTCATGCTGATCGCGCCCATCAGCAGCGCGGGCGTGGTCTTGTCGCAGCCGCCCATCAGCACCGCGCCGTCCACGGGGTAGGAGCGCAGCAGCTCCTCGGTCTCCATGGCGAGGAAGTTGCGGTACATCATGGTGGTGGGCTTCTGCATCACCTCGGCGAGCGCCATCGCCGGCATCTCCAGCGGGAAGCCGCCCGCCTGCCACACGCCGCGCTTCACCTCCTCGGCGCGCTGCCGGAAGTGCGTGTGGCAGTGGTTGATCTCGGACCAGGTGTTGACGATCGCGATCACCGGCTTGCCGGCGTAGTCGGCACGGGCGTAGCCCATCTGCGCGGCGCGCGAGCGATGGCCGAAGGCGCGCAGGTCCTGAGCGCCGAACCAGCGGTGCGAGCGCAGCTCCTCGGGTTTTCTTTTCCTCACGGCGGCTCCTTGCGGCAGGCGAAGATTGTAAACTCGGCGCATGGCCTTCGCAGGCGGGTTCCTGTTCCGCTACCGCAGCTGGCGCCGCGTCCTGCGCTTCGCCGGCATCGCCACCGCGGCGCTCATCTCGCCCTCGACCTACAGCGTGCGCACGCGCGAGCTCGCGGTGCGCCAGATCTACCTCACCGCCTGGCAGGTGCTGCCCGGCTACCTGCTGTTCTCGGCGCTGCTCAGCCTGGTCATCATCGAGATCGTCGCCAGCGCCGCGCGCAACTACGGCCTCGCGCAGTACGCGCTCGAGCTGATGCTGCGCGTGCTGGTGCTGGAGCTGATCCCGCTGCTCACGGCGCTGTTCGTGGCGCTGCGCTCGGGCGCCGCGATCGGCTCCGAGGTCGCGCTCATGACCGTGAGCGGCGAGCTCGTCGAGGAGCAGGAATCGGGCGAAAGCCCGCTGGCGAGCGAGCTCGTGCCGCGCATCGCCGGCGCCGCGCTCTCGGTCGCCTCGCTCACCACGCTCGCCTGCGCGATCGCGGTGTGGCTCGCCTACGTCGCGACCTACGGCTTTTCCGACGCCGGGCTGCCGGAATTCGAGCGCATCGTCGCGCAGGTGTTCGACGGTCCCGTGCTTACCGGGTTTTTTCTCAAGTGCCTGCTCTTCGGCCTGGCGGTGGCGCTGATCCCGGTCGCGACAGGCCTCGAGGCCGAGCGCGGCGAGATGAAGTCGGCGCCGCAGGCGGTGCTCGGCGGCCTGGTGAAGCTGTTCTTCGTCATCGGCGTGGTCGAGGTGCTTTCCCTGGTGGTGAAATACCTCTAGCGCATGGACCCGCAATCGATCCTGAAAGGGCTGCCGCGCAGCATGGGCGTCAAGGTGGGGATGCTGCTCGCCGCGACGATCCTCATCATCGGCGGCTTCGTCGGCTATGTGCTCTTCGCGCGCGGCGTGTTCGAGCCTTTCCAGCGCGTCTACCTGATCGCCGACAACGCCGAGGGCGTGCGCGTCGGCATGGACCTCACCTTCGCGGGCTTTCCGATCGGCAAGGTGCGCCGCATCCGGCTGCGCGACGACGGCAAGGTCAGGATCGGCGTGCGCGTGCCGGTTGCCGACGCGCACTGGCTGCGCTCGTCGAGCATCTTCGTGCTCGACGTGCCGCTGGTCGGCGCGGCGAAGCTGCGCGTGTATTCGTCGAACCTCGAGGACCCGCTGCTGCCGGACCGCGCCGAGCGGCCGGTGCTGCGCGGCGACACCGCGCAGGAGATCCCGCAGCTGGTCGCCTCGGCGCGCGCCATACTCGAGAACCTCGATCAGATGACCGCCTCGGGCTCGAACCTCCAGCAGAGCATCCGGAGCACGCGCGTCATCATCGACCGCATGGCCGGAAAGTACGGCGTCCTCGGCGGCGTGCTCGGCGGAGAGGACAACGCGCGCAAGATCATCGCGTCGATCGACCGCGCCAACAAGCTGCTCGCCTCGCTCGACGGCGTCGCGCTCAAGATGGACACGGTGCTCTCGAAGACCGACCGGCAGGTGCTCGGGCCCGGCGGCGTGATCGACGAGACGCAGAAGGCGGTGAAGGAGGCGAACGCGATCCTGGGCGAGGTGCGCGCGAGCCTGAAGCGCGTGGACGGCATCCTCGCCGACGCGCAGGCCACGAGCAGCAACGTCAAGGCCGCGACCACCGACCTCGGCCAGCTGCGCGCCGAGGTCGAGGCGAGCCTGCGCAAGGTCACCTCGCTCATCGACGAGATCAACCGCAAGTGGCCCTTCGAGCGCGACACGAAGATCAAGCTGCCGTGAAACTGTTTCGAATCTGCATCGGAATCTTCCTGGCAGGGTGCGCGGGTGGACCACCCCCGCCCGACTGGCAGCTCAATTCCTACGCGGCGATGAATGCCTTCCAGCAGCTATACCTGAAGGGCAACTCCAAGGCGGCGGAAGCGGAGTTCTCCAGATTGAAAGTCGAGCTTTCGGCCACCGGCCGCCCGAGCCTGGTCGCGCGCGCGGAGCTCGTGCGCTGCGCGCTGCGCGCAGCGAGCCTCGAGTTCGACGACTGTCCCGCCTTCGAAGCGCTGCGGGCCGATGCTGGCCCCGAGGAGCTCGCCTACGCGAATTACCTGTCGGGGAAAACTGCAAGAGCGGCGAACGACGATGCGCTCTCTAGACTCGTTTCCTACGGCGTGAAATTCAAGACCGGAGAAGTCAATCCGGGAGAAATCAACGCGGCGGCCGAACTTTCCTCGGAGCAGGGGTGGCGAAGGCCTCTGCTTGCCTGGCTCGGGGTCCAGGCGAAAAGAGCGGAGGCGGCTGGCGACCGCGCATCCCTGGAACGGATCAGGAGACGAATCTCGCTCGTCTCAAGCGAGAAATAACCGAGATCGGGCTCCGTCCCCGAACTGGGCCTAGGCCGCGGCGCGGTATTTGAGCGGCACGCCGTTCAGGCGCTGCAGCTCGTCGAACGAGAGCCCTTCGGCGCAGATCTCCACGAGGTGCAGGCCGTCGGGCTTGACATCGATCACCGCGAGGTCGGTGTAGACGCGGGTGACGCAGCGCGCGGCGGTGAGGGGATAGGTGCAGCGCTCCACGATCTTGCTTTTGCCGTCCTTGGTGAGGTGCTCCATCATCACCAACACGTTCTTCGCGCCCACCGCGAGGTCCATGGCACCCCCGACGGCGGGAATGCTGTCGGGAGCTCCCGTATGCCAGTTGGCGAGGTCGCCCGCGGCGGAGACCTGGAAGGCGCCGAGCACGCAGTAGTCGAGGTGCCGGCCGCGGATCATGGCGAAGGAGTCGGCGTGGTGAAAGAAGCTGCCTCCCGCGAGCAGCGTCACCGGCTCCTTGCCTGCGTTGATCATGTCCTCGTCCTCCTCGCCCGGCACGGGCTTGGGACCTACGCCGAGCACTCCATTTTCACTGTGGATGAGGATCTCGCGGTCCTGCGGCAGGAAATCCGCGACCAGGGTCGGCAGGCCGATGCCGAGATTGACGCAGGCGCCCTCGGGGATGTCGCGCGCGAGGCGCGCCGCGATCTGCCTGCGATCAAGCTTCTTCATGCGGCTTTGCGCATCCCGGCGACGCGCACCACGCGCTGCACGAAAATTCCCGGCGTGACGATGGCCTCGGGATCGAGCGCGCCGAGCTCGACCGTCTCGCGCACCTGCGCCACGGTGATTCGCGCCGCCGCGGCCATGATCGGGCCGAAGTTGCGCGCCGTCTTGCGGTAGACGAGGTTCCCCCAGCGGTCGGCGCGCTCGGCCTTGATCAGCGCGTAGTCGGCGTGGATCGGGTACTCGAGCACGTAGTCGCGCTCGCCGATGCGCCGGGTTTCCTTGCCCTTGGCGAGCTCGGTGCCGAAGGCGGTCGGGGTGTAGAACGCGCCGATGCCCGCGCCCGCGGCGCGGATGCGCTCGGCGAGCGTGCCCTGCGGCACGAGCTCGAGCTCGATTTTCCCGGCGCGATAGAGCCGGTCGAAGTGCCAGGAGTCGGCCTGGCGCGGGAAGGAGCACACGATCCTGCGCACGCGCCCCGCGCCGATCAGCGCGGCAAGCCCCGCGTCGGCGTTGCCGGCGTTGTTGTTCACCACGGTGAGCTCCTTCGCGCCCTGCGCGATCAGCGCGTCGATCAGCTCCACCGGCATGCCGGCATTGCCGAAGCCGCCGAGCATGACGGTGGCGCCGTCGGGCACGTCGGCGAGCGCGGCTGCGGCGGAGGCGACGAATTTGTTGATCACGGGCGGCGCGGTCAGGGGGTCGCGGGCCACGATTATCGCCTTGAGAAGTCACTTTCAGTTGGAACATTAACTCTATGATTGTATTGATGAAATAAAATCAAGAATTGGTCTCCACTAGTTGACCTAAGTGCTTGTCTCACCGAGAGAAATTGGCCAACTTTGGCTTGACCTTGCTCAAGCTTTTCGCATAAAGTGGGAAAATGTAGAAAAAAGTGGTGAAAAAGGTGTCAGGAGCGGGGCTACCAATCGGTCGCAGTGGAGGAGAGCACAAGGGATGGGAGGGACGTTTCACGGCGCGGCAGTCATCACCCTCGATGCCAAGGGTCGGATCGCCATTCCCACGCGGCATCGCGAAGCCCTGCTCGATTCCGGCAGGACGCTCGTGCTGACGGCGCATCCCGACGGTTGCGCGCTCCTCTACCCGGAAGCGGCCTGGGAGCGTGTGCGCGCACAGGTCGAGCAATTCCCGAGCTTTCACGCCCAGGCGAGCTGGTGGAAGCGGCTCCTGCTCGGGTTCGAGGAGCACGTTGCGCCAGACGGCGCCGGGCGCGTGCTGGTCTCGAGCGGACTGCGGCTGCACGCCAGGCTCGAGCGCGAGGCGATGCTGGTCGGGCAGGGCCACTACCTCGAGCTCTGGGACGCCGGCGTCTGGAACGCGAAGCTCGCCGCCGCGCTCAGCGGCGCCGGCACCCCGCCCCCGGGCATGGAGGGCTTCTCGCTGTGAGCCCCGGCGATGAGCGCGCACCGCGCCGTCCTGCTCGAGGAAGCGCTCGCGGCGCTCGCGCTGCGCGCCGACGGCACCTACGTCGATGCGACCTTCGGGCGCGGCGGCCACAGCCGCGCCATCCTCGCGCGCCTGGGACCGGCGGGGCGCCTGCTTGCCCTCGACCGCGACCCGCAGGCGATCGCCGAGGCGCGCCAGATCCGCGATGCGCGCTTCGCCGCCGAGCACGCGCCCTTCAGCGAGCTCGAGCAGGTGCTCGAGCGCCACGGCATCGGGCAGGTGCAGGGCGTGCTCGCGGACCTGGGCGTGTCCTCGCCGCAGCTCGACGACCCGGCGCGCGGCTTCTCGTTTCGCGCCGACGGGCCGCTCGACCTGCGCATGGATCCGACCCGCGGCGTGTCGGCGGCGGACTGGCTCGCGCAGGCTACAGAAGAACAAATCCGGGAGGCGATCGGCGACTATGGCGAAGAACGGTTTGCTAAACAGGTTGCAAAGGCGATTGTTGCTGCTCGCGCACGCGAGCCGATCCGGCGCACGCAGCAACTTGCCGCTGTCGTGGCTGCGGCGGTCCGCACACGCGAGGCCGGCCAGAATCCGGCGACGCGCACCTTTCAGGCTTTACGGATTCTCGTCAATCGGGAGCTTGAGGAGATCGCGCTGATGCTGCCGCAGGCGATCCGGCGCCTGGCGCCCGGCGGGCGCCTCGTGGTGATCAGCTTTCACTCGCTGGAAGACCGGCTGGTGAAGCGCGTGCTCGGCGCCTGCAGCCGCTCCGCGCTGCCCGCGGATTTGCCGATTCGCGCCCGCGAAATGCCACAACCGCCGCTCACAATCCCGGGGCGCGCGAGGCGCGCCTCCGATGCCGAGATTGCCGCCAATCCCCGCGCGCGCAGCGCGCGACTGCGCGTCGCCGAGCGCACCGGCGCGCAGTTTGATCCTGCCGTCCTGAATCGCGCATTTTCCGAACACGAGCCCGACGCGTGGCGAAGCTGAACCTCCTCCTCCTCCTGGTTCTCGTCGTCTGCGCGCTCGGGCTCGTCACCTCTCAGCACCAGTCGCGGAAGCTCTTCTCGGAGCTCGAGCGCGAGCAGGACCGCGGCCGCGCGCTCGACGTCGAGTACGGCCGGCTGCAGCTCGAGTCGAGCACCTGGGGCCTGCATTCGCGCGTCGAGCGCATCGCCACGGGCAGGCTCGGCATGCGCGCCCCGGACCCGCGTCGCGTGCGCATCGTCGGGAGCGGGCGGTGAGCGCGGCGAGCCTGCCGATCGCGGTGCGCCTGCCGGCCTGGCGCGCGCGCTTCGCGCTCGTGCTGCTCGTCGCCGCGTTCGCGGTGCTGGCGGGCCGCTCCGTGTACCTGCAGTCGCTCAGGACCGGGTTCCTGCAGGAAAAAGGCGAGGCGCGCCACGCACGCCTGCTCGAGATGCCCGCGACGCGAGGCCGCATCGTCGATCGCAACGGCGAGGCGCTGGCGATCTCCACGCCCGTCAAGTCGGTCTGGGCGATCCCGGAGGATTTCAGCGCCACGCCCGTGCAGATGAAAAGCCTCGCCGCGCTGCTCGGGCAGCCGCCGCACGAGCTCGAGCGCCGCATCGCGGGTGCGGAGCGCGACTTCGTGTACCTGAAGCGCCAGATCCCGCCGGAAGCCGCCGAGCGCGTCGCCGCGCTGGGGATCGCCGGGGTCTACCAGCACACCGAGTACCGCCGCTACTACCCGGGTGGCGAGACCATGGCGCAGGTGATCGGCTTCACCGGCGTGGACGACGCCGGTCAGGAAGGCATCGAGCTCGCGCACCAGGCGCGGCTCGCGGGCGTCCCCGGCAGCCGACGCGTCATCAAGGATCGTCTGGGCCGCATCGTCGAGGACGTGGAGTCGATCCGCGCCGCGCAGGACGGGCACGACCTGACGCTCGCGCTCGACAGCAAGCTGCAGAACCTCGCCTTCGGCGCGCTCAAGAGCGCGGTCGAGGCCCATAAGGCGAAAGCCGGGGCGATCGTCGTGCTCGACGTGCGCACGGGCGAGGTGCTCGCGCTCGCCAACGTGCCGAGCTACAACCCGAACAACCGCGCGCGCCTCACCGGGGCGCAGCTGCGCAACCGCGTCATCACCGACACTTTCGAGCCGGGCTCGACGTTGAAGCCCTTCACCGTCGCGCTGGCGATGGAGCTCGGCCGGATCACGCCGCAGACCGTCATCCAGACCAGCCCCGGCACGCTCACCATCGCCAACTACACCATCCACGATGCGCATCGCGAGAGCGCCCTCACCGCGACGCAGGTCATCCAGAAGTCCTCCAACGTCGGCGCGGCGAAGATCGCGCTCGGCCTGCCGCGCGAGGAGATGCACGCGCTGTTCCGCCGCATCGGCTTCGGCGTGGCGCCGGGCCTCGGCTTTCCCGGGGAGGCGACGGGGAAGCTCCGCCCGGCGAAGACGTGGCGCCCGGTCGAGCAGGCCACCATGGCCTACGGCCACGGCATCTCGGTGAGCCTGGTGCAGCTCGCGCGCGCCTACACCGTGTTCGCGCGCGACGGCGAGCTCGCGCCGCTCTCGCTCCTGCGCGCGGCCGCGCCCGCGGCAGGAACGCGCGTGCTCCCGCCGGAGGTGGCGCGCGCGGTGCGCGCGATGCTGGAGGCCGCGGTGCAGCCGGGCGGCACCGCGCCGCGCGCGCGCGTCATGGGCTGGCGCGTCGCCGGCAAGACCGGCACCGCGCACAAGCAGGAGAACGGCGGCTATGCCGCGAGCAAGTACGTCTCGTCCTTCGTCGGCTTTGCGCCGGTGTCCGACCCGCGGCTGCTGGCCGCGGTGATGATCGACGAGCCGGCGGCCGGCCAGTACTACGGCGGGCAGGTCGCGGCGCCCGTGTTCTCGCAGGTGATGCAGGGCGCGCTGCGCATGATCGGGGCGCCGCACGATGCGCCGCTCGCGCCGCTCGAGCTGCCCGGCGAAGGCGAGGAAACGCGGGAGAGCACGTAATTGACGACATCTTCGCGCTGCTGGCGCGCCAAGGGGCGGTGATCGAGCGCCTTACCTGCGACAGCCGCCGCGCGGCTCCCGGGACGGCGTTCTTCGCCTGGCCCGGGGAGAAGGCGGACGGCCGGGCCTTCATTGCGCAGGCGCTCGAGCGCGGCTGCGCCGCGGTGCTGTGGGAAAAGCAGGGCTTCGCCTGGGACCCGGCCTGGCGCGTTCCCAATCTCGGCGTCGAGGACCTGAAGGCCAGGGCGGGAATCCTGGCGCACGAGTTCCATGCGCGGCCGTCCGAGGCGCTGTGGGTCTGCGGGGTCACCGGCACCAACGGCAAGACGTCCTGCTCGCAGTGGCTGGCCGCGTTGCTGTCGGTGAAGAAAACGAAGTGCGGAGTCGTGGGAACGCTGGGCGCGGGTTTTCCGGGGTCTCTTGCTGAAACTCCCAATACCACCCCCGATGCTCTGGAGATTCACCGCCTGCTGAAGGAATTTCGCGACAGCGGTGCGCAGGCCGTGGCGATGGAAGTCTCCTCGCACGGCCTGGACCAGGGCCGCGTCAATGGCGTCGCGTTCCGCTGCGCCCTGTTCACCAACCTGACGCACGAGCACCTCGACTACCACGGCACGATGGCGGCCTACGGCGAGGCGAAGGCGCGCCTGTTCGAGACGGCGTCGCTCGAGTGCGCGGTGCTCAACCTCGACGACCCTTTCGGCCTGCGGCTCGCCGGGCGCCTCGCGGCGCGCGGCCTGCGCACGATCGGCTACGGCTTCGGCCATGCGCGCGCGGCGCCCGACGCGACGAGCGAGTTCGTCCTCGCGCGCGACATCCGCCTGGAACGTGGAGGAATGCAGTTCCAGCTGCAGTCGAGCTGGGGCGAGGCGAGCGCGAGCCTCGAGCAGCTCGGCGAGTTCAACCTCTCCAATGCGCTCGGCACTCTCGGCTGCCTGATCGCGCACGGCATCCCTTTCCGCGAAGGCGCGCAGCTGCTGCGCGAGCTGCCGCCGGTGCCCGGCCGGATGCAGCGGATCGGCGAGGCTCCGCTGGTCATCGTCGACTATGCGCACACGCCCGACGCGCTCGACAAGGTGCTGCGCGCGCTGCGGCCGGCGGCCGAGGCGCGCCGCGGGCGCCTCGTCGCGGTGTTCGGCGCGGGCGGCGGGCGCGACGCCGAGAAGCGCCCGCTCATGGGCGCCGTCGCCTCGCGCCTCGCCGACCGGATCGTGCTCACCTCCGACAATCCGCGCGACGAGGATCCCGCCGCGATCGCCGCGGCGATCCGGCGCGGCGTCACGGGGGAGGCCACGATCGAGCTCGACCGCGCGCGCGCGATCGAGGCCGCGATCGCCGCGGCCGATGCGGCCGACGTGGTGCTCGTCGCGGGCAGGGGGCACGAGAGCATCCAGGAGATCGCCGGCCGGCGCCTGCCGTTCTCGGATGCCGCGGTCGCCCGGGCCGCGCTCGGCCGGCGGGAGGGTCGATGATGAGCCTCGCCGAGGCCGCGCACGCGATCGGAGGCCGGGCAGTGGGTCCCGACGCGCGCTTCGGAGGCGTCTCGACCGACTCGCGCACGCTCGGCAAGGGCGAGCTCTTCGTCGCCATCCGCGGCGAGCGTTTCGACGGCCACGATTTCCTCGCCGCGGCGAGGGCGCGCGGCGCCGCGGGCGCGCTGGTGGACGAGAAGTTCTCCGGCGAAGCCCCTCTGCCGCTGCTCGTGGCGGAGGACACGCGCGCCGCGCTCGGGCGCCTGGGCAGGCACTGGCGGCTGCGCTTCGCGCCCGTGCTCATCGCGATCACCGGCTCCAACGGCAAGACCACGACCAAGGAGATGCTGGCGGCGATCCTGCGCAGCCATGCGGGCGAGGCGGGCGCGCTCGCCACGCGCGGCAACCTGAACACCGACATCGGCGTGCCGCTCACGCTGCTCGGCCTGCGCGCCGCGCACCGCTATGCCGCGGTGGAGCTCGGCATGAACCACGCGGGCGAGATCGCGCAGCTCGCCGCGCTCGCGCGCCCGACGGTGGCGCTGGTCAACAACGCGCAGCGCGAGCACCTCGAGTTCATGCGCTCGGTCGAGGCGGTGGCCGCCGAGAACGCGAGCGTCTTCGAGGCGCTGCCCGCCGACGGCGTCGCGGTGCTGAATGCCGAGGACGCGATGGCGCCGGTGTTCAGGGAAAAAGCGGGCTCGAGGCGCCGCGTGGAGTTCGGCCTCGGCCGCGGCGAGGTCACGGGCCGGTACCGGCGGACGGGCCTGACGAGCGAGATCGTGGTGCGCACCCCCGCCGGGGAGGCCGCGGCGACGCTCGCCATCCCCGGGGCGCACAACGTGCGCAACGCGCTCGCTGCGGCCGCGTGCGCCCACGCCGCCGGAATCCCGCCCGCGGCGATCGGCGCGGGCCTCGCGGCGTTCCGCCCCTACGCCGGGCGCCAGCAGGTGAAGCGCACGCCGGCCGGCGCGACGCTGATCGACGACAGCTACAACGCGAACCCGGACTCGGTGCGGGCCGCGATCGACGTGCTCGCTGCCTGTCCCGGTCCCACGGCGCTCGTGCTCGGCGACATGGGCGAGGTCGGGACGCAGGGCCCCGAGTTCCACGCCGAGGTGGGGCGCTACGCGAGGGAGAAAGGCATCGGGATGCTTCTTGCATTTGGATCCGCTTCGGTTGAAGCCGCAAGTGCATTCGGAAACGGGGGTTTCCATTTCGAGGGTCTGGATTCCCTGGTGAAAAAAGCAAACGAGGCAAGGACCGTTCTTGTCAAAGGTTCCCGGTTCATGAAGATGGAGCGGGTCGTCGCGGCTCTCACAGGCGAGAAGAGCGAGGCGCACTGATGCTGCTCGAGATCGCGCAGATGCTCGCCAAGGACGTGCGGCTGTTCAACGTCTTCCAGTACATCACGCTGCGCTCGGTGCTCGCGTGCCTGACCGCGCTCGCGATCTCGCTCATCCTCGGCCCGTACGTGATCAGGAAGCTCACGGCCTACAAGATCGGCCAGGCGGTGCGCGACGACGGGCCGAAGTCGCACCTCACCAAGGCGGGCACGCCGACGATGGGCGGCGCGCTGATCCTGGTGTCGATCGCCATCACGGTGCTGCTCTGGGGCGACCTCGGCAACCGCTTCGTCTGGGTGGTGCTGCTCGTCACGCTCGCCTTCGGGGCGATCGGCTGGATCGACGACTACCGCAAGGTGGTGCAGAGGAATCCCAAGGGGCTCTCGGCGAAGGCGAAGTTCTTCTGGCAGTCGGTGTTCGGCCTGGCGGCGGCGGGATTCCTCGCCTGGATGGCGCAGGGCATTCCCGCGCTGAACCAGCTGATCGTGCCCTTCTTCAAGTTCATCGCCTATCCGCTCGGCACCGTCGGCTTCATCGTGCTCACCTACTTCGTGATCGTCGGCACCTCGAACGCGGTCAACCTGACCGACGGCCTGGACGGCCTCGCCATCATGCCGACGGTGATGATCGGCGGCGCGCTCGGCATCTTCGCCTACGTCGCCGGGCACGCGGTGTTCTCCAAGTACCTCGGCCTGCCCTACATCGCGGGCGCGGGCGAGCTCGCGGTGTTCTGCGGCGCGATCGTCGGCGCGGGCCTCGGCTTCCTCTGGTTCAACGCCTACCCGGCCGAGGTGTTCATGGGCGATGTGGGGGCGCTCGCGCTCGGCGCCGCGCTCGGCACCATCGCCGTGATCGTGCGGCAGGAGATCGTGCTGTTCATCATGGGCGGCGTGTTCGTCGCCGAGACGCTGTCGGTGATGATTCAGGTGCTCTACTTCAAGTGGACCGGCGGCAAGCGCATCTTCCGCATGGCGCCGCTGCACCACCACTACGAGCTCGAGGGCTGGAAGGAGTCCCAGGTCGTGGTGCGCTTCTGGATCATCACCATGATGCTGGTGCTCTTCGGCCTCTCGACGCTGAAGCTCAGATGATGCGCGAGCCGGCCTTCTCGCTGCTCAAGGCGCCCGCGCCGATGGAGCTGAAGGGCAAGCGGGTGCTCGTGCTCGGCCTCGGGGACACCGGGCTTTCGGTCGCGAGATGGGTCGAGCGGCGGGGCGGCCGCGTGCGCGTCGCCGACACGCGCAAGGCGCCGCCACGCAGGAGCGACTACGCCGGCGAGCTGCGAACCGGCGAATTCAAGCCCTCGCTTCTCAGGGATGTCGACCTGCTGTGCATCAGCCCGGGTCTTTCCCTGAAAGAAAAGATCGTGGAAACGGCAATCGCGAGGGGGATTCCGGTCGTCGGCGACATCGAGCTGTTCGCCTGGGCGGGGCGCGGAAAATCGGGGTCAGAGCCCGATTTCCACGCTCCCACTTCCCGGAAATCTGGCTCTGACCCCGATTTTCCGAAAGTGCTCGCGGTCACCGGCACCAACGGCAAGAGCACGGTGACCGCTCTTACAGCTCATCTGCTCGGCGCCGCGGGCGTGGACACGGTTTGTGCCGGAAACATCGGTCCGCCGGCTCTCGCGGCGCTGGCGAACCGCGATCCGGCGCCTGAAGTCTGGGTGCTCGAGCTCTCGAGCTACCAGCTGGAGACCACCTGGTCGCTCGCGCCGCACGCCGCCGCGATGCTCAACCTGTGCGAAGACCACCTCGACCGCTACGCGGGACTCGCCGAATACGCCGCCGCGAAGGCGCGCGTCTTCCAGGGCTCGGGCGTGCAGGTGCTCAACCGCTGCGACTCCGCATCGATGGCGCTCGCGGTTCCGGGGCGCGTGCAGGTGACCTTCGGAATGGATCCGCCGCCCATGCCGGAGGACTTTGGAATTGCGCAGGGCTGGCTCTGCCGCGGGCAGGAGAGGATTCTTCAAGAAAGAGAATTTCCCCTCTCGGGGGCGCACAACGTGTCGAACGCGCTCGCCGCCTGCGCGCTCGCCTGCCTCGCGGGAGTGCCGCCCGCCGCGCTCGGCGCCGGGCTGC
>JBFLYF010000059.1:0-12532 GCA_040756795.1 Pseudomonadota bacterium | reverse complement strand
CGTCACATCCGCGCCGACAGCGGCGCGCGCCTGGCGATCGTCGAGGACGTGTTCGCCGCCGCGCGGCCCGACCTTGCCGCGGAGCACGCCCGCCACGGCGGCCTGGTCGTCGCGGGCGCGGGCGCCGTCGGCGGGGCGGCATCCTGGCGCGGGGCGCTGGCGCGCGCTGCGGCCGAGGCGCAGCCCTTCGATGCGCCGCCCGAGCACCCGGCGTTCTGGCTGTATTCGTCGGGCACCACGGGCAGCCCGAAGGGGATCATCCATACCCACCGCGGCATCCTCGCAGCGGGGCAGGCGCAGCGGGAAGTGTTCGGCCTGCGTGCCGGCGACACGGTGCTCGCGACCTCGAAGCTGTTCTTCTCCTACGCGCTCGAGCACGGCCTGCTCGGGCCGCTCGCCACCGGGGCGACTTCGGTGCTCAATCCGGAGTGGGCCGAGGCGGAAGCGACCCTCGAGCTGGTCGCGCGCCACCGGCCGAGCGCGTTCTTCAGCGTCCCGACTTTCTACCGCAGGCTGCTCGCCCTCGGCGCGGCGCGGCTGGCGCCGTTTCGCGCCGTGCGTCGTTTCGTCGCTGCCGGCGAGCGGCTGCCGCAGTCGATGATCGAACAGTGGCGGGCGGCGACCGGCGGCGAGATCCTGTCGCTGTACGGCATGTCGGAGACGTTCTGCGCCTGCATCGTGACGCCGGTGGGTAGCGGCAGCCGCGGGTGCACCGGCAGGCTGCTCGCGGGAGTCGAAGCGCGGCTGCTCGCCGCCGACGGCGGCGAAGCGCCGCAGGGCGAGCCCGGCGTGCTCTGGCTCAGGCACCCCGCGCTCGCGCTCGGCTACGCCAACCTGCCCGAGAAGACCGCGGCGCAGTTCCGCGACGGCTGGTTCTGCACCCGGGACCTGTTCGTCAGCGATCGCGAAGGGTTCTTCACGCACCAGGGCCGCTCCGACGAGCTGGTGAAGATCGCCGGGCAGTGGGTGCAGCCGCACGAGCTAGAGGATGCGGTGGCGTCCGACCCTGCGATCGCAGAGTCGGCCTGCGTGCCGGTAGCCGACACCGAGGGCTTCGAGCGCCTGGCGCTGTTCGTCGCGGCGCGCGGCGAGGCGGCGGCCGCGCTCGCCGCCGCGAGCGAGGCGTGCGCCCGCAAGCTCCCGGGCTTCAAGCGGCCGAAATGGATCCGCGTGGTCCCCGAGCTGCCGCGCACCGCGACCGGCAAGGTGCAGCGCTTCAAGCTGCGCGAGCTGCTCGAGCGCGAGCTCGCGGGCAAGTGAGCTACTCGGCGGCGATCAGGCTCGCGAGGTATTCCGGGTCGCGCTTCAGGCGCTCGGAAGCGCCGTCGTAGACGATGCGCCCGCGGTCGAGCACCGCGGTGCGCTCGGAGAAGTCCAGCGCCACGCGGCTGTTCTGCTCGACCAGCACGATCGCGAGACCGCCTTCCGAGCGCAGCCGCGCCAGCACCTTCACCAGCGCCTGCACGATCACCGGCGCGAGGCCCTCGGTGGGCTCGTCCATCAGCAGCACCGCCGGGTTGGTCATGAGCGCCCGCGCCACCGCCAGCATCTGCTGCTCGCCCCCCGAGAGCTGCGTGCCGGCGTTGGCGAGGCGCGCCTGCAGGTTGGGGAAGAGCTCGAATACCCTGGCCGCGCTCCAGTGGCCCGGGCGGGCACACAGCTCCAGGTTCTCGCGCACCGAAAGCGAGGGGAAGATCTCGCGCTCCTGCGGCACGTAGCCCAGGCCGCGCAACGCGCGCGCGTGCGGCGGCGAGCCGTCGATGCGGCTGCCGCGCAGCGCGATGCGGCCGGCGTGCAGCGTCGTATGGCCCATGACGGTCTCGAGCAGCGTCGACTTGCCCACGCCGTTGCGCCCGATGATGGAGAGGCTCTCGCCCTCGGCGAGCGCGAGATCGATCCCCTCGAGCACGTGGGTCTCGCCGTAGCCGGCGCTGACGCCCTCGAGCCTGAGCGCCTCAGGCATCGGCCGCGCTCCCGAGGTAGACCGCGCGCACCTCGCGGTCGGCGGCGATCTCGGCGGGCGTGCCCTCGGCGAAGATCGCGCCGCTCACCATCACCGTGATGCGCTCGGCGAAGCGGAACACCAGGTCCATGTCGTGCTCGATGATGAGCACCGCGATCTCCTCGGGCAGGGTCGCGATCGCGTCCAGCAGGATATGGCTCTCCGCGCTCGGGATGCCTGCGGCCGGCTCATCGAGCAGCAGCACGCGCGGCTGCAGGCCGAGCGCGATCGCGATCTCGACCAGGCGCTGCCGGCCGTAGGGCAGCTCGCCGATGCGCCTTGCGGCGTCTTCCTCGAGCTTGAGCATCGCGATCAGGCGCGAGGCCTCGGCGATCACCTCCGCGCGCCGGCCCGCCGGGCGCAGGATCGCGCCGCCGGCGCCGAGGCGCTCGGTCACCGCGATGCACACGTTCTCCAGCACCGAGAGGCCGCGGAACAGCTGGTTGATCTGGAAGGTGCGCGCGATGCCGCGCTTGACGCGCTTCGCCTGCGGCAGCGCGGTGACGTCCTCCCCCTCGAGCAGCACGCTGCCGCGCGAGGGCGCGAGCAGCCCGGTGAGCAGGTTGACGAGCGTCGTCTTGCCCGCGCCGTTCGGCCCGATCAGCGCGTGGCGCGCCCCGGCCTCGAGGCGGAAATCGATCGCGCGCGCCACTTCGAGCGCACCGAAGCTCTTGCAGAGGCCCTTGGTTTCGAGCATGACGGTCATGTTTTTCTGCCCGAGAAGCGACGCAATACCGCTTCGGCAAGACCAAGAATTCCATTGCGCGCGTACAGCGCCACCGCCATGAGGGTGAGGCCGATGCCCAGCTGCCAGGCCGTGGGGTAGGCCTTGGCGAGCAGGTGCTCGAGCACCATGTAGGCGATCGCGCCGACGAAAGCGCCGTAGAGCCGGCCGTAGCCGCCGAGGATCAGCAGGATCAGCACGCCCGCGGCGCGCTCCAGCCCGAGCACCGACAGGTTGACGTAGCCCGTGGTCTGCGCGAAGAGGGCTCCCGCGATGCCGGCGAGCGCGGCCGAGAGCGTGTAGGCGAGCACGAGGCGCGCGCGCACCGGCGCGCCGACCGCGTGCATGCGCAGCAGGTTCTCGCGGATGCCGGTCAGGCTCTGGCCGAAGGAGGAGTACACGAGCGTGCGCACCAGCGCGAAGCACACGAGCAGCAAGGCGAGCGCGTAGAGATACTGGGTGCGGAAGTACAGCACGTCGAACTCGAACAGCCCCAGGACCCTGCCGAAGGCGAGGCCCGGCATGCCGTCGAAGCCGCCGGTCCATGCCGCGCCCATGTTGGCCGCCTGCTCGAGCAGCGACATGGTGCAGAGCGTGAGCATGAGCAGCGTCAGGCCCTGCGTGCGCAGCAGCACGAGGCCGCTCGCCAGGCCGATCGCGCCGGCGACCAGCGCCGCGGCGGCCAGGCCCGAGAGCGGCTCGCCCCAGCCGAAGTGCTGGGCGAGGATGCCGACGGTGTAGGCGCCGGCGCCGAAGAAGGCGGCGTGCCCGAGCGTGACGATCCCGGCGTAGCCGAGCACGAGGTCGAGCGAGAGCGCGAACAGGATCGCGATCAGCACCTGCGTGCCGAACGCGAGATAGTTCGGAAACGCGTAGAAGACGGCGATCCCGGCCACCCAGGGCAGCGCCTCCCACCACTGCAGCCGGTGGCGTTGCGCGAGCTCGAGGGCGGCCTTCACGCGCCTTTTTTCCCGAACAATCCGTGCGGGCGCCACAGCAGCAGGATCAGCGTCAGCGCGTAGATGAAGAGCGTGCCCCCCTTCGGGAAGTAGATCTTGAGCACGAAATCGAGCACGCCGATCAGCAGCGCGGCGAAGAACACGCCGGTCACCCGCCCCAGGCCGCCTACCGCGACGACGATCAGGAAGACCACCAGGTAGCGCAGCGGGTAGTTCGGGTCGAGGCCGAGAATCTCGGCGCCGAGGCCGCCGCCGACCGCCGCAAGCCCGCTGCCGAAAGCGAAGGTGGCCGTGAAGAGGCGCCCGACGTCCACGCCGAGCGACTGCGCCATGCGCCGGTTATCCACCGCGGCGCGGATGCGTGCGCCGTAGCGCGTGCGCTCGAAGCCGAGCCAGAGCGCGATCACGAGCAGCGTGCCGGCCGCGATCAGCGCCAGGCTGTAGCTGCGATAGCGGATGAAGCCGAGATCGGTCTGCCCGCGCAGCCACTCGGGCAGCACCACGACCTGGGTTTCCGGACCGACCCCGAGCGTGACGCTCGCGGTGAGCACGAACACCAGCCCGATCGTGAACAGCACCTGGTCGAGCTCGCCGGCGCGGTACAGCCGCGCGTAGAGCAGCCGCTCGAGCAGCACCGACAGCGCCGTCACCGCGACGAAGGCGAGCGCGAGCGCCGCGGGGAACCCCAGGCCCCAGTGGCGCATCGCCAGCACGATGGCGTAGCCGCCGAGCATGGCGAAGCCGCCGTGCGCGAGGTTGACGAAGCCCATCAGCCCGAGCGTCACCGACAGGCCCACCGAGACGATGAACAGCACCATGCCGGACGCGATCCCGCCGAGCAGGATGCTGATCAGGTCCATGAAATGAAACCGCCGCCCGTCAGACGGCTTCGGGCGGCGGCAATGGGCTGAGAAGAAGCGGGCGCGCTACTGCTTGCACTTCCCTTCCTTGAGCTCCTTGCACATGTCTTTCACGGCCCTGATGGTGGAAAGATTCTTCTGCACCAGCTGGCCGCCGCTCTTCACCAGCTCGCTCAGGTACTCGTTCATGACGATGTCGCGAGTCTGCGGATCGATCATGATCGGGCCGCGCGGGCTGTCGAACTTCCAGCCCTTGAGCGCCGCGAGCGCCTGGTCCGGGTCGATCTTGCCCTTGAGCGTGGTGACGACATGCGCGATCGCCGCCATGCCGTCGTAGCCCTGCACGCCCATGAAGTCCGGCGTCGAGCCCGCGCCGAATTCCTTCTTCCAGGCCGCGACGAAACGCTTGTTGGCCGGCGTGTCCAGGTCGGCGTTGTAGTGATGAATGGTGATCAGGCCGACCGCGTCGTCGCCCATGGTCTGCAGCTTGTGGTCCGGCGTCAGGTCGCCCGGTCCCACCAGCTTGATGCCCGCCTGGCGCATGCCGAGCGCGTTGTAGGTCTTGGCCACCGCGACGGCGTGGTCCCCCGAGGGCACGAAGACGTAGAACAGGTCGGGCTTCTTGTCCTTGGCGCGCTGGAAGAACGGCGTGAAATCCGGCACCTGCGCCGGGCCGCCCATCGGGATTTCGTCGATCACCTTGCCGCCCGCGGACTCGAAGCCGCGCTTGAACGCATCGAGGCTGTCCTTGCCCGGCGGGAAGTCGGAATAGCCGACCACCGCGGTCTTGGCCTTCAGCGTCTTCGCCGCGGCCTCGCCCATGGCGAAGCCCGAGTGCCACATCGAGAACGAGACGCGCGAGATCATCGGCGAGAGATTCGTGATCCAGGCGGTGCCGGCGTTCATGATCACCATCGGCTTCTTCGCCTGCGTGGCGAGCGGCGCCGACGCGATGGCGTCGGGCGAGTAGATGAAGCCGGTGAGGATGTCGACCTTCTCCTGCGTGATCAACTCCTGCACCGCGGTCTTCGCCTCCGCGCCGCTCGGGTTCTTCGAGTCGCGCTTGACGAGCTCGACCTTGTAGGGCCCGAAGGCGCCCGGGTTGAGCTTGATGAAGGTCTGGATGCCGCGGTCCACCTGCTGGCCGAACTCGGCGCCCACGCCGCTGTACGGCAGCACCACTCCGATCTTGACGGTCTGGGCGCTGGCGCCCGCGGCGAGCGCGGCGAGCGCGGCCGCGGCGAACAACTGGCTCAGTCTCGCTTTCATCGTCCCCCTCCTTTGGCGGCGATCAGCGCGAATCCTAGCATGGCGAGGGACTAGAATGCCGCTCTTTCCAGGAGACGAATGCATGGCCTACGTCGTGACATTGTGGGACCCGCCCGCGCTGCCGCTCGCGGGCGGCGAGGACCTGTTCCCGGTGCGGCGCATCTTCTGCGTCGGGCGCAACTACGTCGAGCACCAGAAGGAGATGGGCGGCGACGGCCGCGAAGCGCCGTTCTTCTTCCTCAAGTCGGCGCACGCGCTCGTGCCGCGCGGCGGCAACGTGCACTTTCCGCCCAAGACCGCGAACCTGCACTACGAGACCGAGATGGTGGTCGCGCTCGCCAAGGGCGGGCGCAGGATCGACGCCAGGAAGGCGAGCGAGCACGTGTTCGGCTACGGCGTGGGCTTCGACATGACGCGCCGCGACCTGCAGCAGTGGGGCAAGGACCACGGCCGGCCCTGGGATTTCGGCAAGGACTTCGACGAGGCGGCGCCCTGCAGCGCGCTTGCGCCCGCCGCCAGGATCGGCCACCCGTCGCGGGGCGCGATCTGGCTGAAGGTGAACGGCAAGGAGCGCCAGCGCGCCGACCTCGGCGACATGATCTGGTCGGTGCCCGAGCAGATCGCCTACCTCTCCGAGTACTACACGCTCGAGCCCGGCGACCTGATCTACTCGGGCACTCCCGCCGGCGTCGGCCCGGTGAAGCCGGGCGACGAGCTGCACGCCGGCGTGGAAGGCGTGGGCGAGCTGAAGGTGAAGCTGATCCCGCCGCTCTAGGCCTTCATGCGCGCCGCGCCCCTGCGCCGAGTGCCGCTCGGACATGCCGAGGTTCTCGCCGAGCGCCGCGGCGACGGCTCGATCCTGCTGCGCTCGCCGCATGCGCTCGGCGCCTACCCCGCGCGCCTCACCGAGCGTCTCGCGCAGTGGGCGCGCGAGGCGCCGGACCACCCCTTCGTCGCGCAGCGCGACGCGAGCGGCGGCTGGCGCAGCCTTTCCTACGTCGAGACCTTCGCGCGGGTGCGCGCGATCGCGCAGGCGCTGCTCGAGCGCGGACTGTCGGCCGAGCGCCCCGTGGCGATCCTCTCGGAAAACGACATCGAGCATGCGCTGCTCGCGCTCGCCTGCATGCACGTCGGCGTGCCCTGCGCGCCGGTCTCGCCGGCGTACTCGCTCGTGTCGAAGGACTTCGCGAAGCTGCGCCACGTCATCGGGCTCGCGACGCCCGGGCTGGTGTTCGCGTCGGATGAAGCGAGGTTTTCACGCGCCATCGAGGCGGCGGTGCCCAAGGGGACGGAAGTCGTTTTCGGGGATCGTTTTTCCGAGCTGGAGCGCGTTCCCGCGACGGCGGCGGTGGGCGCGGCGCATGCCGCCACCGGCCCGGAGACGATCGCGAAGTTCCTGTTCACCTCGGGCTCGACGGGACAACCGAAGGCGGTGATCAACACGCAGCGCATGCTCTGCGCGAACCAGCAGATGCTCGTGCAGGCGCTGCCGATGCTGCGCGAGACGCGGCCGGTGCTGGTCGACTGGCTGCCGTGGCACCATACCGCCGGTGGAAACCACAACATCGGGATCACGCTCTACAACGGCGGCACGCTCTACATCGACGAGGGCAAGCCGCTGCCGGGGCTCATCGAGAAGACGGTGCGCAACTTGCGCGAGGTGGGGCCGACCATCTACTTCAACGTGCCGCGCGGCTACGAGATGCTGCTGCCGTTCATTCGCAGCGACGAGGTCCTGCGCAAGACTTTCTTCGGGCGGCTGGGCCTGATGCAGTATGCCGCCGCGGTGCTGCCGCAGCCGGTATGGAAGGCGTACGAGGAGCTCGCGGTGCAGACCTGCGGCGAGCGCATCCTGTGGATCACCGGATACGGCGCCACCGAGACGGCGCCCTTCGCCATGAGCACCAACCGCGGCGCGGCGCGCGCCGGCGCCGTGGGGCTTCCCGTGGACGGACTCGAAATGAAGCTCGCCCCGGTCAACGACAAGCTGGAGGCGCGCTTTCGCGGCCCGAGCATCACGCCGGGCTACTGGAGGCAGCCGGAGCTGGCGGCCGCGGCGTTCGACGAGGAAGGCTACTACCGCACGGGCGACGCGTTGCGCTTCTGCGATCCGCGGGACCTCGCCCAGGGGCTGGAGTTCGACGGCCGCATCGCCGAGGACTTCAAGCTCACGACCGGCACCTGGGTGAGCGTCGGGCCGCTGCGCGCCCGCTTCAACGCCGCCGCGGCGCCGTACGTGCAGGACGTCGTCGTCACCGGACATGATCGCGACGCGGTCGGGGTCTTGATTTTTCGGAACACCGAGGCTTGCAGAGACCTTGCTCCAGTCGCATTGCGAGAGAAAATTCGATTCATCCTTCAAAAGCTTTCCCTGGAAAGCACCGGGAGCTCGAACCGGATTGCGCGCGCAATGATCCTTGAAGAACCTCCCTCGATCGACGCCGGCGAGATCACCGACAAGGGCTCGATCAACCAGCGCGCGGTGCTCGCGCGCCGCGCGGCGCTGGTCGAGGCGCTTTATCGCGACGCGCCGGATTCCGGCGTGCTCAGGCCGGCCCGATGAACCTCGAGCGGATCGTTGCCATCGATGTCCACACGCACGCCTGGAAATCGGCGCTGCGCGTCGACGACGCGCCGACGGAGTCCCAAGAGGCGATGGGGCGCTATTTCCGCTACACGCCCCAGCACCAGACAGTGCCCGAGATGGCCCAGATGTACCGCAAGCTCGGGATGGCGTTCGTCGTGTTCACGGTGGACGGCGAGAAGGGCGCGAGCCGCAGGATCACGAACGAGGAGGTCGCGGAGCTCGCCCACCAGCACGCCGACGTGGCGATCCCGTTCGCAAGCATCAACCCGCACCGCGGCGCCGAAGGCGTGCGACAGGCAAAGAGATTGATCGAGCAGTACAAGGTCAGAGGATTCAAGTTCCATCCCTCGGTGCAGGAATTTCATCCCAACGATCGCATGGCGTATCCGCTCTACGAGGCGATCGCCGAGGCGAAGCTTCCGGCGCTCTTTCACACCGGGCAGACGGGCGTGGGCGCGCAGACCCCGGGCGGCGGCGGTATCCGGCTGAAGTACTCCCACCCGATGCTGCTCGACGACGTCGCGGCGGATTTCCCGGACATGCCGATCATCCTCGCGCACCCGTCGTTTCCGTGGCAGGAGGAGGCGCTGTCGGTGGCGACGCACAAGCCGCAGGTGTACATCGACCTCTCGGGCTGGTCGCCGAAGTATTTCCCGCCGATCCTCGTGCAGTACGCGAACACGCTGCTGAAGGACCGGATCCTGTTCGGCTCGGACTACCCGGTGATGGCGCCCGAGCGCTGGCTCGCCGAGTTCGACAAGCTCCCGATAAAACCCGAGGTCCGGCCGCTCATTCTGAAGGAAAATGCGGCGAGGCTCCTCAAGCTCAAATGAGGCTCTACACCTACTTCCGCAGCTCGGCCGCCTTTCGGGTGCGCATCGCGCTCAACCTGAAGGGCCTCGCCTACGAGCCCGCGTTCGTGCACCTCGCGAAGGGCGAGCACCGCGCTCGCGGCTACGCAGCGCTCAACCCGCAGGCGCTTGTGCCTGCGCTCGAGGACGAAGGGCGGCTCCTCACACAGTCGCTCGCCATCCTCGAGTACCTCGAGGAGACGCGCCCGCAGCCGCCTCTCTTGCCGGCCGACGCCTTCGGGCGCGCGCGCGTGCGCTCGCTCGCGCTGCTCGTCGCCTGCGAGATCCACCCCCTGAACAACCTGCGCACGCTGCAACACCTCAGGCGCGCGCTCAGCCAGAGCGAGGAGCAGGTGAACGCGTGGTACCGCCACTGGATCGCCGAGGGCCTCGCGCGCTTCGAGGCCGATCTCGGCTCGGCGCCAAGCGGCGGGCGCTTCTGCCACGGCGATGCGCCCACGATCGCCGATTGTTGCCTCGTGCCGCAGGTCTTCAATGCGAAGCGTTATCAGTGCGACACTGCCCCGTACCCGCGCCTGATGCGCGTTTTCGACGAATGCATGAAACTCGATGCTTTCGAGCGGGCGCAGCCCGCCAGGCAACCGGATGCCGAATAAGGAAAGGAAGCGCATGAAGGAGATCGTCCGCTACCGGCGCCCAGCGCACGGAACCCAGCCCGAGCATCTCTTCCCGCCGTACGCCTCCACGGTCAAGCGCGCGCCCACGCAGCCGCTCGTGATGCTGCCGCAGACCCTGACCGAGCTCACCGGGCCGGTGTTCGGCTACGGCGAGGTCAAGCGCGGCGACAGCGACCTCACGCGGCAGCACGCCGGCGCGCCGATCGGCGAGCGCATCATCGTGAGCGGGCGTGTGCTCGACGAGAACGCCCGGCCCGTGCCGAATGCGCTGGTCGAGATCTGGCAGGCGAACTCGGCGGGCCGCTACCCGCATCGCGTCGACCGGCACGAGGCGCCGACCGATCCGAACTTCACCGGCTGCGGGCGCGCGCTCACCGACCGGAAAGGCCGCTATCGCTTCGTCACCATCCGGCCGGGCGAATATCCGTGGCGCAACCACTACAACGCCTGGCGGCCGGCGCATATCCATTTCTCGCTCTTCGGGCAGGCCTTCGTGCAGCGCCTCGTGACGCAGATGTACTTCCCGGGCGATCCGCTGCTCGACGACGACCCGATGTACAACTGCGTGCCCGACGAGCGCGCGCGCCGGCGCCTGATCTCTGCGCTCGACTGGGAGACGACGATCCCCGAGTTCGCGCTCGGCTATCGCTTCGACATCGTGCTGCGCGGCTCCGAGGAAACACCCATGGAAAACCGGATCCAGACCGCATGAGCCTCCACGCCACGACTTCGCAAACCGTCGGACCGTACCTGCATATCGGCCTGACCTGGCTGATCACCGAGAAGCTCGCCCCGGCGGGCGTGCCCGGGCAGCGCGTCACTCTGCGGGGACGCGTGCTCGACGGCGAAGGCAAGCCCGTCAACGACGCGCTGGTCGAGATCTGGCAGGCCGACAGCCGCGGCAGGTACGGCGGCAAGCGCTTCCGCGGCTTCGGCCGCTCGGCCACCGACGACAACGGAGAGTTCCGCTTCCATACCATCAAGCCCGGCCGCGTGCCGGGCCCCGGCGGCAAGCTGCAGGCGCCGCACATCCTGGCCGTCGTGTTCATGCGCGGCCAGCTGAAGCAGCTCGTGTCGCGTATCTACTTCCCCGACGAGCCGGCCAACGCCAAGGACGCGGTGCTCGCGCTCGTGCCGAAGGAGCGGCGCGCCACGCTGATCGCGCGAAAGACCGGCAAGCCAGGCGTGCTGGAGTGGAACGTGATCCTGCAAGGGCGCGGCGAAACGGTGTTCTTCGACTGCTGAGAGGGATACTCCATGTCACAACGCACCCGCCCGCCTTTTCGCGCCGACCACGTCGGCAGCTTCCTCAGGCCCAGGTACCTGCTCGAGGCGCGCGAGAAGAAAGCGCGCGGCGAGATCGGCGCCGCCGAGCTGCGCAGTATCGAGGACCGTGCGATCGCCGAGATCGTGAGGTTCCAGGAGGACGTAGGGCTGCAATCGATCACCGACGGCGAATTCCGCCGCACCTACTTCCACATCGATTTCCTCGAGCAGCTGGGCGGAGTGAAGACCGAGGAGCCGAAGCTCGTAAAAAAGCCCGACGGCAGCGAGGAGCTCGCGCCGCCCGTGATGCGCGTCATCGACAAGGTGCGCCACGCCAGGGACATCCAGCTCGCAGACTTCCAGTACCTGAAGTCCTGCACCCGGCGCACGCCCAAGGTCTGCATCCCGTCGCCGACCATGCTGCACTTCCGCGGCGGCCGCGCCGGGATCAGCAAAGAGCATTACCCCGAGCTCGAGCCCGACTTCTACGAGGACGTGGCCAGGGCCTACGGCGAGGAGCTCGCTTCGCTCGCCAGGGCAGGGCTCGCCTACGTGCAGCTGGACGACACCAACCTCGCGTACCTCTGCGACGACAAGATGCGCGCCGCGGCCAAGGCGCGCGGCGACGACCCGAACGAGCTGCCGCACCGCTACGCGAAGTTCATCAATCGGGTCGTCGCGAAAAAGCCCGCCGGGATGACGCTCGCCGTGCACCTGTGCCGCGGCAACTTCCAGAGCACCTGGGCGGCGCAGGGCGGCTACGAGCCGGTGGCCGAGGCGCTGCTCTCGGAGATGAACGTGGATGCGTACTTCCTCGAGTACGACGACGCGCGATCGGGAGACTTCAAGCCCTTGCGGTTCCTGCCCAAGGGCAAGATCGTGGTGCTGGGCCTCGTCACCACCAAGCTTGGCGATCTGGAGAAGAAGGACGATCTCAAGCGCCGCATCGACGAGGCGGCGAAGTACGCGCCGCTCGAGCAACTGGCGCTTTCCCCGCAGTGCGGGTTCTCCAGCACCGTGCACGGCAACAAGATCGCGGTCGAGGCGCAGCGCTCGAAGCTGCGCCTGGTGATCGAGACCGCCGAGGAAGTCTGGGGCAAGAGCTAGGATGAGGACCCAGGTCGGCATCGTCGGTGCCGGCCCGGCAGGCCTGATGCTCGCGCACCTGCTCGCACGACAGGGCGTCGAGTCGGTCGTCCTGGAGAACCGCAGCCGCAGGCAGATCGAGGAAACGATCCGCGCGGGCGTGCTTGAACAGGGCACGGTGGATCTCATGACCGAGACCGGCGTCGGCGTGCGCCTGGCGCGCGAGGGCTTCCGGCACGAGGGCATCGTGCTGCGCTTCGACGGTCGCGACCATCGCATCGACTTCCCGG
>JBFLYF010000058.1:0-12565 GCA_040756795.1 Pseudomonadota bacterium | reverse complement strand
CGCGCTCGGCGACCCGGAATCGGTGCCCTCGGCGCGCGTGCTCGCCGCGATGGCGAAGGATCACGCCAATTCCTACACCGCGTTCGTGCTCGCGCAGTCGAAGAAGCACGACGCGGCGCTGAGGGCGCTGCCTTTCCCGCCCGACGAGCAGGCGCGCTTCGAGCGCCTGGCGCGCGAGTCGCACGAGAAGCAGAAAACGATCGAGGCGGCCGACACGCTGCCGTTCGAATCCTGGCGCCGGCAGTACCTGGCGCGCGAGAAGCTCCACGTCCAACCCGGGAGAACCCCATGAGGTAAATTAGGGGACGGAGCCCGATCTCCACGGAGCGGGAGCATGGAGATCGGGCTCCGTCCCCGAATTTCAGGAGGAGATCGATGAGCACGGTTCCCAACCACACCCTCCGCCAGCTGCGCGCCGGCAAGCTCGCGATCGGCGTAGGGCTGCGCCAGGCGCGCACCGTGGACACCGCGCAGATCATGAAGACCGCGGGCTTCGACTGGATGTTCATCGACTGCGAGCACAACTCGATGGACACCGACGCGGCGGCGCAGATCGCCGCGGCCTCGCTCGCCGTGGGCATCACGCCGGTGGTGCGCGTGGCGGGCAAGGAACATTGGCTCTCCTCGCGCATGCTCGACAACGGCGCGCAGGGGATCGTGGTGCCGCACGTGGATTCCGCGCTCGAGGCGAAGCGCATCGCCGACCACTGCCGCTTCCCGCCGCTCGGCCACCGCTCGATGGGCGGAGGCCTGCAGCAGATCGGCTTCGCGCCGATGCCGGTGGGCGAGACCGCGAGGATCGTCAACGAGGAGACGCTGGTGGTGGTCATGCTCGAGTCGCCGCAGGGCATCGCGCACTGCGAGGAGATCGCCGCGGTGCCGGGGATCGACGTGCTCCTCATCGGCACCAACGATCTCTGTTTCGAACTGGGCATCCCGGGCGAGTTCAACGACCCGCGCGTCGCCGAGGCCTACACGAAAGTCATCGCCGCGTGCAGGAAGCACGGCAAGTTCGCGGGCATGGGCGGCATGTACACGCCCGAGCTCCTCGAGCGGCACATCAACATGGGCGTGCAGATGGTCCTCAGCGGCTCGGACTTCAGCCTGCTGATGCAGGCCGCAGCCGCGCGGGCGAAGCTGGTTCGCGGGTACGAGAAATAGCCAAGGGGACAGACCACTAAGGTCGTTCTTAGTGGTCTGTCCCCTTGTAGTGAAGCGGGAACAGGCGCTTCACCACCGGCCCGTCGGAAGCCCAGGCCTTGCAGCCGTCGATGAAGTAGGGCTTTTTCTTCGCGGTGCCGGGATGCTCCTCGGTGGCGACCTGACCTTCCTTCGGCCAGCTGCCCATGGTCTGGAAGGCGACGGTGGCCGCGGGCATGAGGAGCTCGGTGATGTGCGTGCAGCCCTTAACGCGGCCCACCGCCTCGGCGACCGCCTTGCGCCAGCCTCCTCCGACTTTCGCCCCTACCAGCGCCTTGTACGCGGGCGCGACCGTGGGGCAGGGATCGTAGGGCGCGTCGTTGGTCGTCACCTCGATGCCGCGCACCGTCATCGTGCGGTCGAGCGTGAGGCGCAGCTGCATGTCGTGCACGTGCGTGCCGGGCGCGCGCCTGCCGCGGTAGGGCTCGGTCACCTCGTAGGTCTTGGTGTCGACGATGCGCGCCTCGATGTCGAACAGGCCGTCCTCGCGCTCGTAGCCCTCGCAGGAGATGATGCGGGTGTGGAGGTGCCGGCGCGGTTTTGGGGTGGAAAGGCTCATCTTCGTCTTCATCAATTGAGAATTTTCTCCAGCAACTGGTCGCGCGAAACCTTGAGATGGTTGGCCACGTCGCCCAGAATCGCGGCCAGGGTCCCGATCTTCAGCTGATCATGCAAGGGCACCGTGACGTGATGTTGCGAAGGCGAATCGGTGGTCAGCCTGACATGGCTTCCGGATTGGCGCGTGACCCGGTAACCCACCCGGCCCAGCGCCCTGATCAATTCGGCCCCGGAAAGATCCCGGGGCAGTTTCATGCCGCGATCACCTCGTCGCGGACAAAATGAAGCCGGATCATCTTCGGCGCCTTGCCTTCCTCGAAATGGCAACGCACGGCATCGCGCACGCGCTCATGGAGCCGGACGAGGTCCTCGGCCTGCGTGAAAATCGACTCCCCCACGGCGCGGGCGGTCAACCCGCCTTCCGGGGCCTCTTCGACCACGAAAATGATCTCGCTCACGGGAAGCAGTTTAGCCTAGGCGTCAGGCCGACGCGACTGGGATAATGCGGCATCAATCCTGGAGAACCCATGTCCAAAACCACCACCGCCTCCGGCCTGGTCATCGAGGAGCTCGCCGCGGGCGCGGGCGCCGAGGCGAAGGCCGGCGGCAACGTCACGGTGCACTACACCGGCTGGCTGCTGTTCGGCGGCGAGAAGGGCAGGAAGTTCGATTCGAGCCGCGACCGCAACGAGCCTTTCGCTTTCGCGCTCGGCGCCGGCGACGTCATCAGGGGCTGGGACGAGGGCGTGCAGGGCATGAAGGTCGGGGGGCAGCGGCGCCTGACGATTCCTCCCGCGCTCGGCTACGGCGCGCGCGGCGCCGGCGGCGTCATTCCGCCGGACGCGACGCTCGTCTTCGAGGTGGAGCTGCTCGGGGTCGGCTGATGGCGAAGCCCGCCGACCGCCGCGACCCGTCGGAAGCGACGCTCGCGCTCACGCAGGCGGGCGTGGCGCTCGCGCTGCTGATCGCGCTGCCGCTGGTGCTGGAGGCGCCCACCACCCCGCTCGGCGTGTTCGGCATCGTGGTCGCGGCGCTCGCGCTGTTCGGCTTCTTCATCGAGGGCGTGGCGCGGTTCCTGCGCACCCGCCGCCGGCCGTTCCTCGACAGCATGCTGCCCCCCGAGGCCGCGGACAAGAAGGACAAGCCCGAGGAGTAGCTTTCCTTGCGCCGCGCGCGGGCGTAGCATGGCCGTGCAGTCGCACGAAAGGAGGACCGCCATGTGCTTCGAGTACGAGTGGGAAATCATGCAGGCCCGGGCCGAGGAAGCGCGCAAGGCGCTGCAGAAGGCCGAGCAGGACCTGAAGAAGCCCAGACCCGCCGCGCCCGCGGCCGAGCCGCAGCGGCCGCAGCAGGAAGAGCCCGTTCCCGTCTGACCGGAAAAAGGGGTCGGACCCCGTCGGGGTCTGACCCCTTTTTTCTTCAGCTGCGCGAGAAGCGGTAGAACCAGAGCATCCCGGCCGCGAGCAGCACGAAGGCCAGGGCGAGCCGCACCGCGCCCGCGCTCACCGCCTCGGGTGTCGCCTCGGGCAGACGGTGCGGCACCAGCCGCGGCAGCGCGCGCGCATCCGGCGGCGCGAAGCGCGGCGCCGCGAGCGGCGCGGCCGGCGCCGCGTAGCGCGCCTCGGGCGCCATGCCCACGCGCGGCACGAACGCGGCGGGCGGCGCGCCGCCGTAGAACGTCACCGGCAGCGAGACCTCCCGCCCGTCCGCCACGCGTGTCAGCGCGAAGTGCAGGTGCGGGCCGCTCGCGTAGCCGGTCGCGCCCGAGTAGCCGAGGATCCGCCCCTCCCAGACCAGCTCTCCCTCCTCCACCGACACGCCGTAGTGCTCGAGGTGCGCGTAGGTGGCGATCGTGCCGTCCTCGTGCCGCACGCGCACCAGGTTGCCCAGGCCCCCGGCCCGCGTGCCCGCCTGCTCGCGCCACTGGACGCCGATCACCGCGCCGTGTCGCACCGCCACGACAGGCGTGCCCTCGGGCATCCTGAAGTCGATCGCGCGGCGGCTCTCGGCCGTGACGTGCGTGGTGATGAAGCCGCCGGGCGCCTGCGTGATCTCCCAGGCCTGGCCCTCGAGGTAGGGCAGCCGCAGCGGCGGCCCGCCCGCGGGCGCCCCGGCCCATGCCGGCCCGAAGGTGACGAATGCCACGCCGAAAAGCGCGCGGACCATGGAACAATAAGCCTACTCCCATGGCGCACCGCGTAGAGACCGTTCCCGTCCGGGGCAGCCCGATGGAGGTGTTCCTGTTCGAGCCGCCGGGCGACGGGCCGTACCCGGGGCTGGTGCTGTGCCAGCACATCCCGGTGGGGCACGCCGGCCTCGAGAAGGACGAAGTGACGCTGAGAATCGCGGAGCGCTACTGCGAGAACGGCTACGCCGTGGCGGTGCCGTTCCTCTTCCACTGGTGGCCGAAGGGCGCCGACCTCGAGATGAAGCGCGCCGCCTTCCGCGACGACTGGACGCGCGCGGACCTGGACGCCGCCTACGCGCTGCTCGCCGGGCGCCCCAGGGTCGAGGCTACGAAGATCGGCATCGCGGGCCACTGCTGGGGCGGGCGCGTGGCGTGGCTGGGCGCGGCCACCAACCGGCGCTACAAGGCCTGCGCGATCTTCTACGGCGGGCGCATCAAGCTCGTCATGGGCGAGGGCAACCCGCCCGCGATCGAGCTCGCGGGAAAGATCCGCTGCCCGGTGATCGGCTTCTTCGGCAACGAGGACGCGAACCCCACGCCCGCGGACGTGAACGACTACGACGCCGCGTTGACCCGCGCGGGCGTGCCGCACGTCTTTCACCGCTACGACGGCGCCGGCCACGCCTTCCAGTCCTTCAACAACCCCGAGCGCTACAGGAAGGAAGCGAGCGAGGACGCCTGGAAGAAGGCGCTCGCGTTCTTTGCCGAAAAGCTGAAGAGATAAATCGGGGTCAGAGTCCGACTATCGGCTTCAGCCGCGCCGGGAGGTAGAGCGGGTGCGCCGGCTCGCCGCTTGCGTTCAGCCGCAGCGCGAAGATCCTGCCTTTCGCTTTCTCGAGCAGCTTTCTCACGCGCTCGGCGCGGCCGCGGAACACGCCGTGGTTGCCCCAGGCGCAGACCACGATCGCCGCCTCGCGCGCCGCGCGCGCGATCGCCGCGTCATTGCCGCGCCCGACCGGGTCCTTCGCCGCCATCATCCTGTTCGGGTCTGTTTCTCTGTAGGCAAACAAATTCGTCACGATGAGCGCGCCATAACCCCACGCCTGCGCGTAGTTGCGCGCGCGCGTGCAGGACGGGTCGAGCCGGAACTCGTCAGCGGTGCTCGGGTTGAGCATGACGAAATTCGCCGCCGGCCGCTCCGGGTCCCAGCAGCGCCAGAGCGAATAGCGCCAGCGCCGGCAGCGCGAGAAGCTCGCCCCCGCGGCGCTGAGAATCTAGACGCCCTCCACGATGCGCATGTCGCGCTCGGCGGCGTCCTTGCCGAGCGCATCGAGCGCCTTCCTGTAGCCCGCGCCCTCGTAGGCCGCCATCGCCTGCGCCGCGCTGTCGAACTCGACCACCACCGTGCGCTCCATCTGCCCGAACTCGTAGGCCTTCACCGGGTTGCCGCGCGCGAGGAACCGCCCGCCCGCGGCCTGGATCGCCGGGCCGGCGAGCTTCGCGTAGTCCGCGAGCTTCTCGGGCTGCTTGATCTTGCGGTAAGTCACGACCATGTACGCCTTCGCCATCGCTCCTCCTCGAAATCGGGGTCTGACCCCGATTATGCCCGCACGCGCAGCGCGCGCGCCCGCCAGCCCGCGATTCCCGCCGCGACGCCGCAGGCGCCCGCGATCAGGAACGCGAGCCCGTAGCCGCCCGTGAGGTCGAACAGCCACCCGGCCATCCAGGGGCCGGCCGCGCTGCCCGCGGCGCTGCCGAAGAGCCCCACGCCCACGATCGCGCCGAAGTGCGGGCCGCTGAAGCGGTCGCTCACCATCGCCGGGATGAGCGAGGCGGTCACCGAGTACCCCAGGCCGAGCAGCACCGCGTAACCGTAGATCGCCCAGCGCGCGGGCGAGAGCGCGAGCAGCGCGAGCGCCGCCACGCTCGCCACCATGACGCCGATGCCGGCGAGGTACACGAGCTCGCGCTCCACGCGGTCCGAGAGCCAGCCCCCGCCCGTCTTGCCGACGATGCTCGCGAGCCCCACCACGCCCACCACCGAGGCGGCGGCGAGCGCCGCCACGCCCAGGTCCACGAGGTAGGCCACCTGGTGCACGTGCAGCGTCTGCGAGCAGATGTTGCCGAAGAAGAACGCCGCGAGCATCAGCCAGAAGGGCTGGCCGCGCATCGCCTGCGCGAGCGTGACGGGGTCAGAGCCCGCCATGGGGTCAGAGCCCGAATTTTCCTGGTTCTGCTTTATCGGGCTCTGACCCCGAATTTGCCTGATCGGGCTCCGTCCCCGAATTTCCCCGCGCGGCAGGCGCAGCAGGAAGAGCGACGAGGGCACGATCCAGGCCGCGCAGATCGCGCCGAGCACGCGAAACGCCGTGCGCCAGCCGTAGGCGTCGATCAGCAGCTGCGTGAGCGGCACCACCAGCAGCATGCCCACGCCCACGCCCGAGCTGACGATGCCGAGCGCGAGGCCGAGGCGGTCCTGGAAACTGCGCTGCACCTGCACCAGCGCCGGGATCCAGCCCGCGACGGCCACCGCGAGCGCGGTGGCGACGCCGAAGCCGAGGTACAGCTCCACGGGCGACGAGATATGGCTGTCCGCCCAGAGCGCCGCGCCGAGCAGCGCCCCGCCCGCGGCCATGAGGCGCAGCGGCCGCACGCGGTCGCAGAGCATCCCGATCACGGGATTGGCCGCGCCGTGCACCAGCGTGAACACCGAGAACGCGCCCGCGAGCACCGAGCGGCTCCAGCCGTACTCGCGCAGCAGCGCGACCAGGATCACGCTGTAGGCGTACCAGATGCCGTAGGCGAGCGCGAGCGAGAGCGCGATGACGCCCAGGCTGAGCGCGCGGGTGGAGAGAATCGGGGTCAGAGCCCGATTTTCACGCTTTTCAGGCGTAGGCCGTGCGCCGCGGCCGCCCGCGCGGGCGGTGCAGGCTGGCGAGCGCCGGCCGCACTTCGTACCTCGCCGCGGGCTGCTCCATCGCCAGCGTGAACGGACTTCGCACCGTCACCCCCTCGAACACCATGCCATCCTGCAGGTCCTCCGTAAGCAGGATTGCGCAATCCTGCAGCTGCGCGGCGACCACGATCAGGCTGTCCCACCAGGAAATGCGATAGCGCCGCTCGATCTCGCGTGCGAAGCGGAGCACATCGCGATCGATCGGCAATGGTTCCCAGGCGAGATATCGCGATGCGTGCCTCCAGGCGTCCTCCTCCGACATGCGCGCGCCCGCCATTCGCTTGAGATTGACATAGAGCTCCGAGACGACCTGGACGCTGGTGCGGCCCAGATCCTCGCGCCAGAGACGCTCGTGCCACGCGGCCGCGCGCGCCTGCTTCGCCGGATCGCGCTCGTCGAGCACGTACAGCAGAAAATTCGCGTCAGCGAAAATCGCGGGACCGGGCATAGAGCTCGTCGCGCTTGAGGTACCGCCCCTCGAGCTTGAGCGGCTTCTGGGCCAGGGCGGCCTGCATCGCCCTGTCATATTCGCGTGAATAGCGCCGCCTCTCGCGCAGCACCTCGCCGATGAAGCGGGACACGCTCAATTTGCGCTCGGCCGCCTCGGCCCGGACATCCTCGAGCGTGCGCTCGTCGAGCGTCACGGTGACGTTGGTGAGCTGGCGGACCTTCGTTTTCACGTTCCGCATATATTACACGAACACCGTGTAATTACAACACGATGGGATTCCCCGCTTCCGCGGGGATGACCGCTATCCAGCGGTCACCTGCGCGGCGATCACGTCCGCCACCGCCGCGGTGAGCTTTTTCGCGTACTCGATGTGCAGGAACTCGTTCGGGCCGTGCGCGTTGGCGTGGGGCCCCAGCACGCCCGTGATCAGGAACTGCGCCTTGGGGAACTTCGCGCCCAGCATCGCCATGAACGGGATCGTGCCGCCCTCGCCCATCCACATGCAGGGCTTGCCCCAATGCTTCTTTGAAGCTTCATTCAAGGCTTGCTCCAGCCAGGGCGCCGTTGCCGGCGCATGCCAGCCGGTCGCCGCCTGGCCGGCATCGAAGCTGACCTTCGCGCCGTAGGGCGGATCGGCCTCGAGGATCTCCTTCAGCCGGTGCGCGGCCTGCGCGCCCTCGACCGTGGGCGGGATGCGAAGCGAGAGCGCGAGCGCGGTCTTCGGGCGCAGGACGTTTCCCGCGTTCGCCGGAACCGGCAGGCCCTCCGCCCCGGTCACGGCGAGCGCCGGGCGCCAGGTGCGGTTGAGCACGAGCCCCTCGAGGTCCCCCGCCATCGGCCGCATGCCGGGCACGAACGGGAAGCGCTCGTGGATCTGCGCCCCGAGCACCTCGGCGGCGCGCCTCGCCTGCGCGGCGCGCTCGGGGGAAATCGCGGCGTGGAACGCAGGGCTGCGCACCGTGCCCGTGACCGCGTCGTCCACGCGCTCGAGGAGCTGGCGCGCGATGCGGAAGCTCTCGGGCACCACGCCGCTCGCATCGCCCGAGTGCACGCCCTCCGAAAGCACCTCCACCGTGAGCACGCCGTTCACGATCCCACGGAGCGAGGTCGTCCCCCAGAGCTGCTCGTAGTTGCCGCAGCCGGAATCCAGGCCGATCACGAGCGCCGGGGTTTTGATTCTTTCAGAAAGAAAATCAAGATAGGCCGGCAGGTCGTAGCTGCCGCTCTCCTCGCAGCATTCGATGAGAATCGCGCAGCGCGCATGCTGCCTTTTGCTTTCTTTCAGCTCTCTTAACGCCGCTATCGCAGCAAAAACCGCATAGCCGTCGTCCGCCCCGCCGCGGCCGTAGAGCCTGCCGTCCTTGAGGACCGGCACCCACGGCCCCATCCCCTCGGCCCAGCCGCTCATCTCCGGCTGCTTGTCCAGGTGCCCGTAGAGGAGCACCGTGCCCGCGCCTTTGGCTCCCTCGGCAGCGGGCACCTCGATGAACAGCACCGGCGTCCGTCCCGGCAGGCGCACGACCTCGAGCCGCATCCCCTCGAGCGCGTGCTTGCGGCACCAGTCCGCGGCCAGCGTCACCGCCTTCTCGATGTGCCCGTTCCTCTCCCAGTCGCGGTCGAAGTGCGGCGACTTGGCGGGGATGCGGATGTAGTCGGTGAGCGTGGGGACGATGGCGTCGTCCCAAAAACGGGCAATAGCCGTCATGCGGAGCCGGGCGCCGCTCTCAGGCGACTTCGAACTTGAGCTGCTTCAGGTCGGCTTTCGGCACGCGCCGCTTGAGCTCGAGCACCTCGATCCCTACGACCTGCTTCTCCGCGTTGAAATCGAGCACGATCCCAGGCTTCACCTCTTCGGACTCCACGACTTTGGAATCGTCCAGGCGAAGGTAGAGCGCATCGGCCTTCTCGTCGTAGTGCATTCTCATGGCTTGCCTCTTTCGCGCCGGTCGAAATACGCGGTGATGACACGGTGCGGATCGACGCCGGCATTGTAGACCACCCTGAGCACCCGGTGATCGCGTTCCGCGATCCGCGCCAGCGCGTGCGTGAGCGCCGGATCGGCGCCGTCGGGCTCGGTGCGTTCGGGCTGCGCGAGCACGCGCTCGACCCAACCTGCCGCGATGCCCCGCTCTGCGATCACCGTAGCGGCATGAGCCGTAAGCTCGTAGCGGATTCCGGCCATCGCATCGCACCTTGTTCCTGCACCAACGCGCGTGATCGACGGTCGTTGACTCCGCGGCTATGCTTCACCCCAGCCTTCCCCCCGAGCCCGCATGCCCGCCTCCCACACCCGCGACCTCCGCGCCCGCCTGCGCGCCCTCGTCGCGAGCGGCCGCACCGTCGCCGTGCCCGGCGCGACCGACGCGCTCTCGGCGAAGCTGATCGAACGGCACGGGTTCGACGCCGTCTACATCGGCAGCTACGCCACCGCGGCGAGCCGCTACGCGCTGCCGGACACGGGGCTCCTCTCGCTCGATGACCTCGCCGCGCAGGCGCGCACCATCGCCAACGCCGTCGATCTGCCGGTGATCGCCGACGCCGAGGGCGGCTTCAACGACCCCGCGAACATGTGGCGCACCGTGCAGGCCTTCGAGCAGGCGGGCGCAGCCGCCATCCACATCGAGGACCACATGGGCGCGGGCAAGCACACCGACCTGCCGCAGAGCCTGCGCCCGCTGGAAGAGGCCGCCGCGCGCATCCGCGCCGCGGTAGAGGCGCGCGAGGACCCGGACTTCCTCATCGCCGCACGCTCGGATGCGAGCTGGATCGGCCTCGGGTTCTGCGAAACCCTGAAGCGCCTGCAGGCCTACGCCGACGCCGGCGCCGACCTCGTCTTCCCGACGCTGGTCACCGCCGAGCAAGTCGCCGAGATCCGCCGCCGCATCGGCAAGCCGGTGATGATCGTGGACCTCCCCAATGGCACGCTCGCCGACGAGGAGCGCGCAGGCGCCTCGCTCGTCCTCTACTACAGCTTCGCCGCGCTCGTGCAGTACGAGGCCCTCGGCCGGGCGCTCGAGCGCTTCAAGTCGACGCGCGACGCCAACGCCGTCCCCGGCTACCGCTCGAGCGTGCGCGCTTTCGAAGACTTCATGGGCTACCGCGAGCAGGGAAAATCGGGGTCAGACCCCGATTGATGCCGCCTCAGGCCGCCTCGAGCATGAAGTCCACATGCACGGCGTCGAACGGAAACTCGATCTTCCCGTCCGCGTTGCGCCGCAGTACTCCGGCCGCAAGCAACGCATGCACGTCGCCGTGGACCGCCTTGACGTCGCGCCCGGCGCGACGCGCCGCTTCCCTGAGCGTCATCGCTCCGCCGCCCGTCATCGCCTTGAGCAGCTCCCAGCGCTTTGCGGTGAGCACTTTCCAGAGCAAATCCGCCGACGCGAAGGAGATGTGCGCGCCACGGCGCTTGCCGGAGAAAGCTTCGAGCGCCCGCCGCTTCACCGCTTCGCGGCTCGCGACGGAAAGGGTCACGGTTCTCATTTCAGCATCTCCTCGACATCCGATAATACCAACGGGTCGAAAGGTGTTGGCAAGTGCTCCAACATAGAGACCACCTCTCCCGAGCACTGCCCTTCGCCATTCGCGAATCGCGGACGACCGCAGCGCGAGCGGTCCACTCACCCATCCTCCACCGGCCGCCGGATTCCCTCCTTGATCTCCCACGCGACGAGCTCGCCGTCCGGCGTGATCTCGAGCAGCCTCTGCGCCGGCCGGCGCGACGCGAGCTGCTCCAGCGCCTTCGTCCAGAGCTCCACCCGCCGCGCGGTCGGCAGGCGCTGCGGCAGCCTGGAGACGACCACCTGCGACTGCAAGTCCGCGGGAATATTCTCGAACTCGGTGTCGTTGGTGAGAAAGACGAGCTCCTCGCGCTCCAGCCGCGCGCGCAGCGCCGAATCGGGAATGCCGCGCTGCCCGAGCTCGATCACGTGCTCGGCATCGAAGCCCTTCTCCCGCAGGCGGCGATAAAGCGAAAGCGGAAAGTTCTCGTCGAGGAGAACCTTCACGCGGCCTTGACGGCAGGCGGCTGGTGCGCGGCCACGTGCGCCGCGTAGCGCAGCGCGGTGAGGATCTGCTCCCGGGTCACCTGGTACTCCCGCTCGACGCTCTCGTAGCTCTCGCCGGCGCCGAGCGCATCGATGATCGTGGCAACGTCCAGGCGCGTGCCGGCCAGGCACGGCCTGCCGAACCGCACCCCCGGATCAACCGAGATGCCGGGAAAGATTTCCATCGTGCCCGCCATTCTACGCCTCGGCAGAATACCGCGGTCCGCTGTCGAACGTGGTATCAAGAATCGCCATGACCCGCACCCACCTCAACACCCGCGCCGCCAAGGACAGGATCGCCGCCGCCGTCGAGCGGCGCTACGGCGAGCGGCTCGCGCCGCCCGGGCTTGCGCGCCTCGAGGCCCTCGCCGTCCTGAACGAGCGCTCGGTGTGCCGCAGCTACAGGCCCGACCCCGTGCCCGAGGCGCTCGTGCGCCTGCTCTGCGCCACCGCCCTCGCCGCGCCCTCGAAGAGCGACCTCCAGCAGGCCACGCTCATCCGCCTCGCCGATCCCGCGAAGCGCGCCGCGATCGCCTCGCTCCTCCCCGGCTCGCCCTGGATCGCCGGCGCGCCCGAGCTCTTCGTCTTCTGCGCCGACGGCTGGCGCTTCCGGCGCCTCTTCGCGCGCGGGAACGCGCCGTTCGTCAACGAGCACCTCGACGCCTTCTTCAACGCCGCCGTCGATGCCGCGATCGCGCTCGGCGCCTTCGCAGCCGCCGCCGAGCTCGCGGGCCTCGGCGCCTGCCCGATCAGCCAGGTGCGCGACCACATCGCGGCGATCGACGCCCTGCTCGAGCTCCCCGACTGGGTCGTGCCGGTGGCGGGCCTCGCCCTCGGCTACCCCGAGGCGAAGGAGCCGCCGAGCGCGCGGCTGGCGCTCACCGCGACCGTGCACACCGACCGCTACGACCGGCAGGCCGTCGAGCGCGAGCTCGACGCCTACGGCGCGCGCCGCGGCAGGGACTGGAGCGGCGCCAAGGTGAAGCAGTACAGCGAAGTGATGCGAGCCGACTTCGGCGCGCACGTCCAGCGCAAAAAATTCCGCCTGAGCTGAAGAACATGGCACTCCGTCACAATAGCCGTCGTCCCCGCATGCTTTAAGCGGGGACCCATATATGGACGCCCCCTGATTGCGCAAGAGGTTTTCGGGGGTTGGCGAGTAGACGTGCTCTGCAACCGTATATCCGGCCTGTGAAGCTCGTGCATCGCAGCTTCCGGCCCTGATG
>JBFLYF010000057.1:0-12654 GCA_040756795.1 Pseudomonadota bacterium | reverse complement strand
AAGCGCGTTTTCTACGGCTGGAAGATGGTCGCCTCCGGCTGCGGGCTGCAGTTCTAGCCTCGGCGAGGCTAGCTGAGCGGCTCCACGCGGCCGCGCATCACCTTGACACGGTCGCCCGCCTTCCACTGCGGCGCGCGCGAATCGCGCAGGATGCGCACCGAGCCGTCCTCGAAGCGCACCCAGGTCTCGTAGGTGACGGGCGCCGCGGCCGGGAGCGCCGCGCGGGTCCTGCCGGCGAGCGCGGCGAGCAGGAGGACGATGCTCTCGTCGCGGTCGCCGTTCAGCTGCATCGGCTTCACCCTCGCCGCGTCGAGCTCGCGCACGCCCTCGACCACGCCGCAGATGCGGCAGGGCGGAACGGAGTGGAAGGACGTCGCCACCGCGCTGTGGCGCGGCGCGAGCGCGAGCCAGCCGGTCACCGCCGCGGCCCCGGCGACGCCGACCAGCGCCATCAGCGCGGCCAGCGCGACCGGTACGCTCCCCGAGCAGTGCTTCCCGCGACTTGCCATGCGGCCCTCCTCGCATGACAGTAGTCCTGCGACGCGCGCTGCGCCAGAACTTTTTTCACATTTTCTTGCGATCGAGAGGCGTCGCCGCGCGGCGACATCCGGCGTCGCTATTTCGCGTCGCTCAGCTGCTTCAGCGTGAAGACGAAGCTCGCCTTGTCGAGCGGCTTGTGGCACGCGAAGCACTCGGCCTGATTGATGGGTCGAGGCTTCCTGTCGAGCGTGAACACGGCGTAGTTCCACTCGCCGTTGCGCAGCATCTCGGGCACCTCCCTGCCCCACCCCGCGCCGCTCTGCATCGCCGTGTAGAAGATGAGCTTCTCGGCCTCGAAGAAGCCGTCCTTGCCCATCACCGGGTTCTTCGCCGCATCCAGTTTCGCGGCGTACACCTCGGCGAACAGCATCGAGCCCTCGGGCAGCGGCCTGCCGGCTTTCGCCGCCTCGCGCGCGGCCTTGTTGGCGTAGTAGCGGCGCACCTGCCGGGTCGCCGGGAAATTGATCGTGTGGTAGTGGGTGAACGTGTCCTTGTAGCCCTCGGGAAAGCTCACCGAGCTCTTCGCGATGTTCGGCAGCTGGGCCGATTTCGCCCCCGTGCTCGCGCCGGGCTGCGCCGCGTAGAACGCCGCGACGTTGGCGATGTCATCCATCGAGAGCTGCGCGGCGATCGCGGCCATCGTCGCCGTCGGGCTCGCCGGGCTCGCCGGCCGGCGCGTGCCCTCCTTGAACGCCCGCAGCTGCGCCTCGAGGTAGCCCGCGCGCTGCGCCGCGAGATTGGGAATGGTGTCGCTCACGCTCACGCCGTTCGCGCCGTGGCAAGCGGCGCAAACGGTCGCGACCCTGGCCCTGCCCGCCTCGATGTCGGCGCCCTGCGCGGCGGGCGCGAGCGCGAGCGCGATGGATGCTGCGAGTGCTTTCCTCATGGTCTCTCCTCCCGGTGGAGAATGTACGGCGTACACCGCCCGGCGGACGAAAATTCCGCTGCTCGTCGCGTATTAGTCCTGCGTGGTCTTCGACTTGCGCAGCTGCGCCCGGATCGCCCCCGCGTTGCGCGGGATGACGCGCAGGTACAGGCCCGAGAGCTCGACCGCGCCGAGCGCAAGGAAGTAGAGCGCTCCCGCACGCACCACCGAGGCGAGTCCCGCCCACTCGCCCACGTTCTTGGGCGTGCCGAAGATGCCGTTCGCGGCCAGGAAAGCGACGAACCCCACCGCCCAGCGCGCGCCGAGCTGCAGCTTCGCCGACTCCGAGCGCCAGTTGAGGAACAGGCCCAGATAGGTTACGAAGGTAAGACCGAAAAACACGGCGAAGAACCGCCATCCCTGGTTGAGCGAGGCGAGCGAGTACAGGCCGAAGAGGCCCCAGAACACGATCGCGCGCGTCTTGCGCGCCTTCTCGTCCTGCGGCCGCCACAACGCCACGAGGCCGAGGAACGCCATCGAGTGGATCACGAGGAACTCGACCTGCATGAGCAGCGTGAGCGCCTTCGCGTCGGCACCGAAGAGCGGCTTGCGGGTCGCCGCGAGGACGAGGAACTCCAGGCCCACGATCAGCTCGGGCAGCGCCGCGACCACGCATTTCCAGTAAGGTGCCGGGGCGTCGGCCTGCGACAATGGGGCCGGATTCATTACCGCAGGGACGAAAGTGCTCGCCGGGCGCCGCGGGCGCTAGTCCCTGGCCGGGCTTCCGGAATTCTGCGCGGCGACTTCGACGCGGTCGCGGCCGCGGCGCTTGGCGGCATACATCGCGGTATCGGCCGCGCCCAGCAGCTCGGCCGCCGTCCTGCCGTGGCCGGGAAACGCCGCGACGCCGACCGAGGCCGTGACACCGCGCAGCAGCTCGCCGTGGAAATTGACGTGCAGGCTCTGCACGCCCTTCCAGAGCTCCTCGGCGCGGCTGCGCGACATCGAGAGCGACGCTTCCGGCAGGATCACCACGAACTCCTCGCCGCCATAGCGGCAGGCGATGTCCTCGGCGCGCACATGGGTGACCAGGTAGTCGCCCAGCCCCCGCAGCAGCAGGTCCCCGGCTTCGTGGCCGTGGCTGTCGTTGAAGTCCTTGAAGCGGTCGAGGTCGAGCAGGATCACGCCCACCGTGCGGCCGTTGCGCGCCGCGCGCAGCACTTCGCGCTCCAGCGCCTGCTCCAGGTAGCGGCGGTTGTAGAGCCCGGTGAGCGAATCGCGCACCGCCTGCGCGCTCAGCGATTCGCGCAGCCTCAGGTTGACGAGCGCGAGCGCGATCTGCTCGGCCACGGTGAGCGCCCAGACCTGCTGCGCCTCGAAGCGGCTCAGGCGCACCGGTTGCGGCAGGCGCGCCTCCTCGGGGCCGAGCTGCACATGCAGCATGCCCAGCAGCTCGCCGTTGCCGACGATGGGCGCGCACAGGCAGGGGCCGCGCGGCGGCACGATGAGATGCTGGCAGAGGAGCTTCGAGCCCGCGTCCTCCACCGCGTGCAGCGCGCCGCGCCGCAGCGCCCAGCAGTCGTCTCGCGCGATCACCGGGTCGCCGGCGAGCGCCGCATCGCCCCAGCAGGCCACCGTCTCGAACAGCTCGTTGGCGAAGTTGCGCAAGTACAGGTTGCCCGAGGTGTCGGGAAACAGCTCGTCGGCGTACTGCGCGACCACGCCGCGCGACTCCTCTACCGACCTGCACATCTGCATCAGGTCGCCGAGCTTGCCGAGGACGAGATTCTGGCGGTGGCGCTGCTCGAGCAGCTGCACCGTGGCCACCAGCTGCCGGTTGCTCTCCTCCAGCGTCCGCTCGAACTGCTTGCGCTGGGTGATGTCGCGCGCCACCACCACCACGTGCGTGACCTTGCCCGCGGCGTCCCTGATCACGTCGCCCTGCGACTCGATGTAGCGGATCGTGCCGTCGCCGAGGAGGAACCGGTACTCGGTGCGCTGCCCGGCGCCGCTCGCGACGGTCTCGCGGAACACGCGCCGCACGCGCTCGCGGTCCTCCGGATGGATCTCGCGGAACGAATCCGTGCCCCGCAGGTCCTTGTCGCCGAACACCGCGTGGTAGGACGGGCTGTTATAGAGACGCCGGCCCTCGGTGTCCAGCATCGCCACCAGATCCGACATGTTGTCGAGCACCATGCCGAGCGTGCGCGCGCTGGCCGCCAGGATCTTCAGCGCGGCGTCATTGCCGGGCAGATCGGCGTGCCGGTCGGGGTCGGGCGGCTGTCCAGTCGTCATCGGCGCTTCCGGGGGAACGAAAAATAGTAACCCCGATTGCCGCGGATTAGTAAGGCGACCCCGCGTTCATAGGACACAGAGATAAGCGTCCCGTCTCCCTCTCGATCGGCACCGTCTGCCTCTACGGCAGGTCCATCCCGCGTTGGCGCGCCTTCACCCGAGCGCCATAGGCGGGCAGCGTGGTAAGGCGCGCATCGTCCACGTAGCCGCCGACGGTGAAGTGATACAGCGACTGGAAGGTGAGGCCCTCGAGGCCGAACACCTGGTGCACCGGATCGTCGAAGAAGCAGCCGATGCCGGTCGAGCGCACGCCGGCCGCTTCCGCCTCGAGATACAGCACCTGCCCGACCAGGCCGGCCTCCCGGAACAAGCAGCGGTAGAACGACGGTCCATGCGCGATCAGACTCCCCCGGTACTCGGCGATCATGCCGAGGGAAAACGCCCCTTCGCCCGCGATCGCCTGGCCGCAGCTCACCTGCGCGGCGAGCTGCCTCGCGTCGCCGCGCTCGAGCAGGTAGAGAGGCAGGCTCGCGGGACGGCCCGGCGGCGTCTCCCACGCGAAATGCGCGTGCATGCATTCCTTCAGCTTCTCCACCTTGCCGGGATCGCGCGCCAGCGCGTACAGGCCGGGCTCGATGCCCTCCACGCGATGCACGAACAGGCCGAAGTGGATCGCAGGGTCCCAGGGGATCGCGTCCCAGGGCATGGGCCGGCGCGCGACGGGCAGCTCGATGCGCGGCATGACGCGCGCGAGCATGCGGTAGAAGCGCTCCGCCGGAATCGAGGTCCTGCCGTCGCAGGCGAGCAGGCTGCGCCGCTGGCGGATGATCTGCCCTGCAGAAGCGCCGATGGGCTTCATGCTTTTCGCGACGCCGCGGCGACCCGCTCGATCGCCTCGTAAGGCACGGGGTCGTCGCGGCTGAGGCGGTTCGGCTTGCCGTACCAGCGCTGCTTTTTCAGGTCCTGCACGGCCTCGCCATCGAGGCTCGAGGCTTCTGCAGCCGCCTCACCCGGCCATAGCGCCATCACGAGCTCCGCGCTTTCGCGCTCGGCGCCTTCAAAGTCCACGCCGCGATCGAGGCCGAGCAGCGCGTCGATGGTCTCATCCGCCACGCCGTCCAGCACCCGCGCCGACCAGCCGAGCGCCGCCGCGGCGATGCGCACCGTGCCGATGGCGTGGCCCGCGTCGTGCTGGCAGTAGCGGAAGGCGCGCTCGCCGTATTTCCAGGCCTCGCGCCAGTAGACCGACGACAGGCCCACGAGAAACGCCTGCGGCGGGAAGCCGCGCAGCAGCCGTGCCAGCAGCGCCTCGGGGCAGTCGGCGCGCCGCTCGAGGCCATGCTGCGCCGGTGCGTAATGGAACAGCCCCGGCGCCTCGCCCAGCTCGGCGATCCCGCCGATCAGCAGGTAGCCCTCGGTGGGATGCAGATTGCCGCTCGACGGATTCACGCGCAGCGCCCAGCGCGTGCCGCCCGCCTGCTTCCACGCCGAGAGCGCGAGCGCGTATTCGAGCAGGCGCGAAAGCGCGCGCAGGTTCACCGGCGCGCCCGGCACGGCGCCGCGCGCATACAGGCTCTCGTACGCGGGCGAAACCGGCTCCTCGTCGGGCCGGAGGATCGGCAAGCGCGTGAGCACCGCGCCCGCGTAGCGCCGGAACGCATCGGGCTGGTTCGCCCAGTCAAGCTGGCCGGGTCCAACGGCGAAGCGGTTGAAGTGGTGCTTGGTGCGCTCGTGGTAGCGCATCACGCTTTCGAGGTCGGCGCCGCCGCTCACAGGCAACGTCATACCGGGCTCAATCGACAAAAACCCCGCCGCAGCGGGGTCTTTGCAGGTGCGTGGTGCTCGGGGCGCTCAATGCACCGCGACCCTTTTCGCCGCCGGCGCGAATTTGCAGGTCTGCGGGATGAATATCCGGGCAGCACGTCCCGGCCGTAAAATCGGGGCAGCGCACCAACCCAGGAGGCGCCGATGAACCTGAAAGACGTACTCGCGGCCAAGGGCCGCCACCGCGCAGTCACGGTGCCGGCCAAGTCGAGCGTCGCCGACGCGATCCGCACCATGCACGCCGAGAAGGTCGGCGCGGTGATGGTGCCCGATGCCGAGGGCTGCCCGGTCGGAATCTTCACCGAGCGCGACGTCGTGCGCCTCTACGCCGACGGCGACCGCGATTTCGACAAGCTGCCGGTCGAGGCGCGGATGAGCTGCAGCCTCGTGCTCGGACGGCTGTCCATGTCGGTCGACGAGGCGCTGGGTGTGATGACCGAGCGCCGCTTCCGCCATCTGCCGGTGGTCGAGGACGGCAAGCTGCTCGGGCTGGTGTCGATCGGCGACCTGGTGAAAGTGAAGCTCAACGAGACCGCGCAGGAGGCGCAAGCCCTGCGAGCGTACATCGCTTCATGACTTGCCGAAGCGCTCTTCACGTCAGCGCAGCGAGCGGTAGAGAAACGGCAGGCTGATGTCCATCCGGTAGTCGATGTCGGAATGGTCGTCGTCGAACTCTTCGTACCGGTGCGCGACTCCCGCCTGGGTCAGGCGCTGCGACAGGATCCGCGAGCCGTAATGGATGTGGTACTGGTCCTTCCATCCGCAGTCGATGTAGATGCCGCGCAGGGATTTCAGGTTTTGTTTGTAAGAAGAAACTAAATTAATAGGATCGTGCCGGCGCCATTGTCGCCAGCGCTCGGCGATCGGCTCCCCGGTTTCGGCGTTGAAGGGAATGCGAAAGCCGTTCGGCGCGCGGGGATCGGGGTCGTAGGTGGCGGCCATGCACAGGTTCATGATGCAGTGGGTTTCCTTGCCGCTGAGCTTTTCCTTCTTCCCCACGTGACGCAGGAACCGCTTGATGCGGCCGTCATCGGCACCCGCGTCCAATTTCCTGTCGCGAGAAAACGTCTGGCGACCGGGCCTGCGCTTCGGCACGCGGTACTTGGCAAGCTCGTCCAAGGTGTTCGGCCAGTCGTGCCAGTAGACGAAGTCGAAGTAGGCGTCGCCCGAGTGGTCGGCGATCGCGCCCCAGTACTTCGCGTATTTCATGCCGTGCACGATGCTGCCGTACCCTCCGGACGATTTGCCGAAGCAGCCGCGGTGCTCGCGGCTGGAGAGTGTGCGGAATTCGCCGTCGACGAAGGGGATGATCTCGCGAGTCAGGTAGTCGGCGTAGTCGCCGATCGCCGATGAGTTGACGTACTGGTTGCCGCCGAGCGCGGTGAAGCAGTCGGGAAAGACGAGGATCGCGGGGCCCATGCGGCCCTCATGGACGAGGCGCGCGGCGCGCTCGGGGACGTTGTCGCCGAAAGGCTTCCAGTTGGCGTGCGCGAGCCCCGAGCCCGTGAAGCCGACGAGGTCGTAGAGCACCGGGAAGCGCCGGCGCCCGGAGTGGTCGTACTGCGGCGGCAGCCACACGCCGAGCTTGCGCACGTGCGGATCGCCGAGCGGGTTGCCGCGCAGAATCCGCGAGTCGTGCTCGAGGACGAGGAAAGTGCCGGCCGGGCCGCGGGGTCGTTTCAAGGCCATGCGCCGAAGCTACCACTTGCGGCGCTACTTGAGCAGCTTGAACGCGTACCGCCACTCCTTGCGGTACGAGGAGCAAATCCGACTAGAATTGCCGCAGGGGAAGGAAGGCGCGAAGACGCCGGCCCCGCAACCAACCTAACCAGGGGGAATCATGAGCAAGCTGCTGTCCGTCCTAGTCGCGGCCCTCTTTGCGGCCGCAAGCTCGAGCGCATTGGCCCAGGCGAAAGACGTCACCACCAAGAAAGGCAGCACCGTCACCACCAAGAGGGGCGAGCCGGTCACGACCAAGGAGATGAAGGACAAGCCCAAGGCCGCGCCGATGGCCAAGAAGAAGGCCGAAATGCCCGCCAAGCCGAAGGAGAAGGGCGCGGCGGTCACGACCAAGAGCGGCGGACCGGTCACCACCAAGAAGGGCGAAGCGGTCAAGTCCGGCAAGAAGTAGTCACGCTTGAAATCCACCGCGGCCGCCCGGATATTGTCTCCCCGGGGCCGCGAGTGGAATTCAGGGACTACTACCAGACGCTCGGCGTGGCGCGCGGCGCGAGCGCCGAGGAGGTGAAGCGCGCCTACCGCAGGCTCGCGCGCAAGTACCACCCCGACGTCTCGAAGGAAAAGGACGCCGGCGAGCGCATGCAGGAGATCAACGAAGCCTACGCGGTCCTCTCCGACCCCGAGAAGCGCGCCGCCTACGACAAGCTGGGCGCAGGCTACCAGCCCGGTCAGGAGTTCCGCCCGCCGCCCGACTGGGACGCGGGGTTCGAGTTCAGCGGGCGCGGCTTCTCGCCCGAGGAGGCGGCGGGGTTTTCCGACTTCTTTTCCGAGATCTTCGGCCGCATGGCGGGCGCGCGCGGCGCGGGCGGCTTCACGCGTTCGCACGCGGGCGAGCATCACGCCCGGATCCTGCTCGACATCGAGGACAGCTTTACCGGTGCCACGCGCCAGATCTCGTTGCAGACGCCGGGGCTGGACGAGCGCGGGCGGCTCACGCTCGAAACGCGCACGCTGAATGTCAAGATCCCGAAGGGCATCCGCGCCGGGCAGATGATTCGCCTCGCGGGACAGGGCGCAGCGATCCGCGGCGAGAGGAACCCCGGCGACCTGTTGCTCGAAGTGGGTTTCCGCCCGCACCCGCGCCTGCACGTCGACGGCCGCGACCTTCACCTCACCGTCCCGGTCGCGCCCTGGGAAGCCGCGCTCGGCGCCGTCGTCCCGATCGACCTGCCCGGCGGCACGTTGAATGTCCGCATCCCCGCGGGCGCCGAGCCCGGCCGGCAACTGCGCGTGCGCGGCAAGGGCCTGCCCTGCGACCCGCCGGGCGACCTCTTCCTGGAAATCAGGATCGCAGCCCCGCCCGCCGACACGCGGAAAACGCGCGAGCTCTACGAAGCCCTGCGCGCCGAAACCGCGTTCGATGCGCGCAAGGGCTGGGGAACACCGCCATGAGCGACGCGGACCTCCTCGAAGGCGCCTGCCTGACGCTGGAGCAGCTCTGCGCTGCAAGCGCGCTCGAGCGCAGCTGGCTTGTCGAACGCATCGAAGCCGGCCTGGTCCCCGCGGAAGGCGGTTCGGCTGCCAGCTGGCGCTTCTCGAGCACCGTCCTGGTGCGCGTGCGCCGCATGCACGACATCGAGCGCGCCTACGACGCTGCGCCCGAGCTCGCCGCCCTTGTCGCGGACATGCTGGAAGAAATGGACGCGCTAAGGGCGCGGCTGCGCCGCTTCGGCGAATAGCTCCGTCAAAAAAAAGCCCGGGGAGGGTTGCCTGCCCGGGCCCAGTACGCTCCGTTTCCAGGAGGGAGGAGGAGGTCGGAACGCGAGCCCTAGGCTACGCGCTCCCCTGCCGGCGCGCTGTGACGCATTACCGTTCCGGAGCGTGAATCTGACCGCCGGCCGTTTCGCAGGGATGAACGGCCCTTCGCGGGCGCCTAAAGCTTCACGCCTTCATCCGCGAGCACGCGCTGCACCGCCGGGCGCTCGAGCATGCGGTCCTTCGCCGCGGTGTAGTGCTTCAGCTCCGCCACCGGCTCGCCGCGGCGCGCGTGCCAGAAGTAGAAGATGAAGGCGTAGGGATCGAGCACCGAGTAGCCGTCGGCGAGCCACTCGCGGCCGGCGTACATGGCGTCGATTCTCTTCATGTACTCGCGGTAGCTACTCTTCGCCTTCTCCTGGATGCCCGGGAAGGCGGACTTGTCGTCGGTATAGCGCTCCGTGCGGCCGATGTGGCCGTTCGCCGGGTGCACCGTCGCGGCGAAGAAGCCGATCACCGACAGCGCGCGCGCCTCCTTCACCGGGTCGGCGGGCCACAGGCCGAAGCGCTTGCCGAGGTAAGGCAGGATCGCCGTGTTCTCGGTGAGCGGCGCGCCGTCGTCCAGCAGCAGCGCGGGCACCCGGCCGAGCGGGTGGATCTTCAGGTACTCCGGCGTCCTCTGCTCGCCCTTGGAGAGGTCCAGCTTCCTCGGCGCGTACTTCTCGCCGCATTCCTCCAGCACGATGTGGGGCGCCATCGAGCAGGCGCCGGGGGCGTAGAACAGCGTCAGCATGGGAATGCTCCTTGGAAAATGTGGAACTGCGAAATCATACGTCGTCCCCGAGTGCTTTAATCGGGGACCTCGCGGCGCGCGGCGCGAACTGCTCCCGCAGCCGCTGCACGTCCGCGGGCTCGCCGCGCACGCGCAGGAACGTGCCCTCGCCCTCGGTCCTCTCCTGCAGCACCTGGCAGGTGTCGAAAATCTGAGCGCGCCGGTTCTGCGCCGACCAGGGCAGGAAGAGCTCGGCCTCCACCAGGCGCTGCTGGAAGAACGCCACGATCGCCTCGCGCAGCTTCGCGACGTCGCTCTCCCGTTTCGCGCTCATCACGATGCAGCCCGGGTGCAGCGCGCGCAGCGTCATCTCGCGCTCGGCCTGCGCCTTCTCGTCGCCGGCGCGGTCGATCTTGTTGAAGACGAGCAGGCGCGGCACTTCCCCGGCGCCGATCTCCTCCAGCACCTCCTCGGTCACCGCGTGCTGGCGCTCGTACCCGCTATCGCTCGCGTCGACCACGTGCACAAGGAGCGAGGCCTCGAGCGCCTCGTCCAGCGTCGACTTGAACGAAGCCACCAGCCCGTGCGGCAGGTTCTTGATGAAGCCGACCGTGTCGCTCACCAGCACGCGCGGCACGCTCTCGGGATGCAGCGCCCGCACCGTGGTGTCGAGCGTCGCGAAGAGCTTGTTGGCGACCAGCACCTCGCTCCCCGTCAGCGCGCGCATCAGCGTGGACTTGCCCGCGTTGGTGTAGCCCACCAGCGCCACGCGCGCGAGGCTGCCGCGCTCCTGCCGCCGGGCGCGCTGCGTCCTGCGCTCCAGGCCCATGCCGTCGATTTCCTTCTGCAGCTCGGCGATGCGGTCGCGGACCTTGCGCCGGTCGAGCTCCGTGCGCGACTCGCTCGCGCCGCGCCCGCCGACCCCGCTGCGGCCCCGGCCCTGCGGCCCCGCCAGCTTCGCCGCCTCGCGCATGCGCGGCGCCATGTAGCCCAGGCGCGCGATCTCGACCTGCGCCCGCGCGTAGCGCGAGCTCGCGTGGCGGTGGAAGATCTCGAGGATCACCATGGTGCGGTCCATCACCTCGCAGCCGACCTCCTTCTCCAGCTTGAACGCCTGCGAGGGCGAGATCTCGTGGTCGACGAGGACGACGCCGGCGCGCTCCTGCTCGCACAGCAGGCGCAGCTCCTCCCGCTTGCCGGTCCCGAAGTACCCCGCCGTATTGAAGTGGGCGAGATTCTGCGTGAACCTGGCCGCGACCTCGAACCCCAGCGTCTTCGCGAGCTGGCGCAACTCCGCGAGCGACGCCTCGAACTCGACGTCGCTCACGCTGGGCAACTGCACCGCCGCCACGATGGCGCGCGTTGCCGTCTTTGGGTCGGCTTCTTTCACTGGGGTTCCAAAAACAGAAAAGCCGGCCTCAGCCAGCTTGGATTGGGTCTAACTGCAAGCAGGTATTGTAGCAGCCAACGAGGTGGGAAAGGTGGGAAAGGGGACAGACCACTAAAGACGGACCTTAGTGGTCTGTCCCCTTTCCGTTCAGAACTTCGAAGGCCGAGCTGGATTTGGATATATGCGTTCAGCCAAGAGTCAGGAACCCGGTCCTCGGCTTTACCACTCTCTCCATCCCTTGTGCAGCGGAAAGTACAGGCCCCGCTTGGCTGTGCCAACAGCGGCGGCGTATGCATCCAGCTGCGCCGCATACCTTTCCCTCTGCTCATCCAGGAACTTTTCTAACCCCCCGCCCTCATGGGTGCTGGTTTTGTAATCCACGACCCACTTCACGCCCTTCGCATCTTCGATGTAGCGGTCGATGCGCATGCTGCGGGCCGGGGTGCGGAGACGGTGCTCGTTGCGGGCGACGGGATGGGGGCCCAAGAGCCAGCGGCCGCGGTCGTCCGAGAGCGTGTTCGTGAGCGCGGTGAGGACGATCGTGAGGGCGCGGTCCAGTTCCGCGGGGGCGACGCCGCGGCGGCGGAGGTCGGAGGTGATGCGGGGGCGCAGCGACTCGACGCGCCTGGCGTCCCAGCCGCGCAGCTCGTCTTCGGCGATGCGCTGGAGCCAGGCGTGGACGACGATGCCGGCGTGGCGCACGGGCTCGCGGGCCCAGTCGAAGGGGAGCGGTTCTTCCGCGCGTCCCGGGTCGGGCGGGGTCCAGGCGACGGCGGGCGGGGCCAGGGGCAGCTGGAAGTCGGGCGGCAGGCGGCGCAGCTCGCCGGGCGGCAGGCGCTCGTCGCGCTCGTCCTCTTCGGGCGCAGGCGCGGGGAGCCGGACCGAGCCCTCGAGCGCGCTCCAGGCGATTTGCAGGATGGAGCGCTTGGCGGGCGGCTTCGGCTGGCCTTCCTTGTCGAACTTGATGCAGGCGGTGAGGTGCAGGCGCGAGATGGCGCGCGTCGCGGCGACGTAGAAGAGGCGCCCCGCCTCGATGTCCTCGGCCTCGCGGTCCAGCAGCCGGATGTATTCGTAGAGCGGCTCCTTCGCGCCGCCGGTCTCGTCGATCGGCGCAAGCAGGAGCCGGCTTCCGGGCAGCGCGCGCCAGGCGAAGAGCGGGCGGCGGCTCGCCATGGGCGGGCGATCGAGCCCCGGAACGATGACGGTGTCGAATTCGAGGCCCTTCGCCTTGTGCACGGTCATGATCTCCACCGCCTCGGGGCCGGCCTCTACGTCGGGCAGCGCGTAGAGCTTCTCCAGGCTCCGCGCGAGCGCGCCGAAGTCGGCGAGCTCGCCCGCCTCTTCCAGGCGCTCCAGCTCGTCCAGGAAGATCCCGGCGTCCTCGAGATCGGTGGCGTCCTCCACGCAGGCCGGGCCGCCGAGCGCGAGCCACACGCCCTCGACGCGGTCGCGCAGCGTGCCGCGCAGGCGGTTGGCGAGCGCCGGGGCGAGGACGGATCGGAAGCGTTCGAGGCGGGGATGGGATTGGATGGA
>JBFLYF010000056.1:0-12742 GCA_040756795.1 Pseudomonadota bacterium | reverse complement strand
GAGCGGGAGCCTCGCGGCGCTGCCGCAGGGAAGCTTCAACGTTTCCTACGCGCTCGGCGAAGCGCTGCGCTGCTCCCTGCTCGGCGCCGCGGAGCCCGAGGCGCAGAGGCTGTGGGACGAGATCGAGCGCGAGCTGACGGAGGAGCCGCGCCCGCCGTTCACCGCGCCGCTGCTCGTAGCGCTGCGCGGCCGCCCCGCGCCGCCGGCGCAGATGCAGCGCATCCTGCGCGCGCTCGATGCGGACCCGCGCTGCGCGGTGCGCTCGGCAGCGCTCGAGCTGCGGAGCGCGGCGATCCCCGGCAGCGCCGCAGCCGCGCAGTCCGCCCTGCGCTCCAGCTGCTGGCGCGAGCAGGCGCGGGCGCTCGCCTTGCTCGCGCGCCTCGGCGAAACGCCGGACCCCGACGCAAAGCTGCCCTCATTCCTGCGGCGTGTTCCCCAGGACCCTTCCCGGGGCCCTTTTATTCCCGATCGGGAATAAACGCCCGGGGCTGCCTGCCACGCCGAGCCGCCGTAACCAGTTGCCGTCTCGCGATGGCAGGGGCAGCCGCGAGCGTTCATTCGATCACCCGGTGTGCGCGCAGCAGGATCGACGGAGGAATACGGACGCCGATTGCCCGGGCGGTTTTCAGATTGACGATCAGTTCGAATTTCGTCGGCTGCTCGATCGGCAGATCCGCCGGCTTGGCGCCCTTGAGCACCTTGTCGACGTAGCGGGCTCCGCGGCGCAGCAGGTCCTCGACGTCGACACCGTAGCTCATCAGGCCCCCACCAGCCGCCATCTCAGCGTACGGATAGCTGCCGGGCAGCCGCGTGTCGAGCGCGAACCGCACGATCTCCCTGCGGTGGCCATAGGTCGCGGAACTCAGCGATGCGAACAGCGCATCCGGACGCTGAAGCCGGATTTCCGCGAGCGCAGGATTGATGGACGCCGGATCGTGCGTGACCTTGACCAGCTCGAGTCCCAGCGACTTCGCCGCCTCGACGACTGCTGCAGAAATCGGTGGGGGGATGCCTTCCGGCGCCAGGAAAACGACGCGCGATGCTGTGGGAATAGCCTCCTTGAGCAACTCGAGGCGCTTCGCCTCGATCTCCGGCCCGACGTCGATTGTGCCGCCGGTGATGTTCCCGCCCGGGCGCGCAAGGCTCTCCACCAGCCCGAGCTTGACTGGTGAGACCAAGGAGTACACGACGGTAGGAACCCGGTTAGGTGCGTCCTTCGCGAGCCGTACGAGCGACGGCATACCCGGCATCGTGATTACATCCGGTTTTAGGCGAAGCAGCTCATCCACGATCTGCGCATAACGCTCGGGATGGCCCTCGGCCGAGCGGCGATCGAGTATCAGATTGCGTCCTTCGACATACCCAAGTGCACGTAGCTCGCGCAGAAACGCGCGCGTGGTAGGGTGATCGGGATCCGCGCCCGAGATTTCTCTGAGCGGCGTGGATTGGCCTTCGACGAAGGCCACGAAGTCATGCCACGGCGATAGAAATGGACTGAGGTCCAGTCTCGTCGTTTTCAAGGCGCTCAGCGAGAACGCGAAGTGCCAGTGCTTGCGCCTTCGCCATCGCTTCCTGGTCCGTAGCGCCATAGGCCATAACGCCCGGCAATTCAGGTACTTCCGCGAGCCAGCGCCCGTCGTCTTCCCGTTCATGCTCGATGGTGAAATGCATAGAAACCTCGACAGTTGCCGCGATTTTACGCCCGTCGCCGATTTGCCACCCAACGTCAGCGGCCACCGGCGCGCGCCGCTTTCGCGCGCGTCGGTTTCCGCCGTGTGGTTAGTGCTCAAGCGTTCGCTGCCAGCTCTTCGCGCACGATTTTGCGCACGAGCTCTTGGGTGACTGGCTGCTCGGCGAGACCAAGGTGAGCTTTCAAGGCCTCGTTGATTAGGGTTTGGTACCCCTTTCCTGTTTTCTCCGACTGCGTCTTGAAGCGCCTGATAACCGCGTCGTCCACGTAAATAGTGATGCGGGTCTTTCCGGTCGTCGGAATGACCGCGCCGCGCTTGCCTTTGGAGAAGTCAACTACCTTTTTCATAATTTCTCCGCTCTCTGGGGTCTGGCTTCCGCACTGAGATGGTTCGTGGCCCATCGGGCCGCGGCGTGTGCGTGACAACGAGCAGAGTCCCAAAGACGTTCATGCCGATGGTTACAAACCGCTGCTCGCCCTGGGCACTTTCGTCTTCGACGGTCAGAGCCAGGGGGTCGTTGAGCACGCCGTCACCCTCGGAGAGCGAAACACCATGCTTCCTGATGTTTGCCGCATCCTTTTTCGGGTCGAACTTGGCGGACACCATACAAGTATATGCACGTTATACATATACGTCAATGACCGCGACAGGTCTTTTGAGCACTAACGTGCCCGGTAACCGGCGCGCGCAGGCCAACCCACGCACATGGCGGCACGTCCGCGCGCGTCCGCGTTGACCGGGGGGTTAGGGTTCACGCAGCACTTCCGTTACCTTGGCTTTGGCGACGAGCCTAAGACCCTCTTGGACTCGCCATTCTCGGCCAACCTGCAATTTGGCCAAGAGGTCGGGATTAGCCAAAAAGGTCACGATGGCGTTGGCTGACTCACCAGGATGGACCTCGCTCTTGCCTTCGAAATCGACCTTGCCGATCTGCATCAGCCTGTCATCGGGTGCACCGAAGTTGTGTTGCGGCCGATAGCCGGATTTAGCCGGGCCCACGCGGCCGCCTTCGGTGGAAGGTACGAACGTGAAGACAGCCCGCACTTTGATCTGATCGGAGCCCAAGATCGTGAACCCTAACGTCCACGCTCACCGGCGCGCGCGGCACGGTGGTTGATGAACCGAGAAGCTCGCGCGCGCGTCCGGTGCGGCGTGCTGTTAGGGCTACACAATCGCAAGGAGCACCACTTTCCCCTGAGCCGCCGCCTTAGCGTAGAAGTCGACAAGCTTGCGATAGCCCTCGAGCAACCAGACTAATGCCGCCTCACCCTCGCGCTGCCAAATCATCTCAGGATAGATCTCGGCCTTGGTCATTGCCGCCGGATCGTACCGCTTCCGAAGTTGCTCCTCTGACAGACTCTTCAACGTCGATGCAATCTCAGCAACTTGCGACGTGCTTAACACGCGCGCGGGTCCGTACCCTAGGTCAGGGCCAATCTCTTTGCCTCCGAGAATGACTTGGCCGTACGGTCCCTTCGTTGACCATGGATCACCCGTGAGCAGGTAGTGAATCCCGTGCCATTCTTTATCCATATGCAGCCCCGAACCTGCCTTCGCTTCCACGATGATCTTCACCAGGGCTTTCTCATCCCGCGCGAGCTGCTGCACCTGTTCGGGGGCGAGCATCACCAGAGTAAGCCGCATGCCCGCGTTCGCAGGCGGCGAAATCGCTAGTAGAACAACAGTCGTAAATGCCGCTATGGCGCGCATATGTGTAGCCCTAACGTTCCCAGCCACCGGCGCGCGCAGGCGATGCCAGTTGATGAAACACGGCGCTTGCGCGCGCGTCCGTGTGGGCTGGGGGGTTAGCTTGCAGTTGTCGCCTTGGGCCGAAGCACATGAGATTGGACGTGACGCCAGAACGCGCTTTCACTCGCAAAGCCAGCGGCTCGAATGCGGTCTGGCAGGAGGCGGTAGGTTCTGCCTCTAGGGTCAAAATTTGGTGCAAAGCCAAACCGATTACGGAAATCTGGCCAGCCGTAGCGCAGTAGATCGCCATCGAGAAAGATGATTATTGGGAACCGCGCCTCCGTCCAGAGAAACTTTGAGAATGCTGGAAGTTCGCGGCTCAAGCGCGCGACAACGCGGCCTCCGTACGTGAAGAGGCCACCTTCGCCGATCGTTTCGAGCAGTAGCAGGTAATCTCCGTGCGCCATACGTCGGAGGACGGGCCGTGCCCCTGCCGGAATGCCCCAAATCTGGAACCCCTTCGGGGTCTCCACCTTGGTAATGGCTTCAATACTTTCAACTTCGTCGGACAGAAGTGGATGGAGGTACGTTGAGATTTCCGACAGTTCATAGCGGATCAGGCCGGCACGCTCCGTGCCGATGGTGCGCGGAAAGTCCCGGGCGGCTCCTGCTTCCCCAACATGCTGAAAGAAGACCGTCATTGCCCCTTCTGCAAGCTAACGTCCGCAGCCACCAGCGCGCGCTGACCACTGACCTTTGCAAGGCACGGCACTCACGCGCGCGTCTGCGTGGGCTGCGTTGTTAAACCGCGCCTCAGTCACGCGACGAGTTCGCGAAGCACCTTCGGGTGCTTTTCTGCGACCCTGATCAAGGTCTGTGCGGCCGCACTCGGTCCGCGCCGGCCTTGTTCCCATTCCTGGAGCGTGCGAATGGAGACGCCGAGCAGGGCGGCGAACTGAGATTGCGACAAGCCGGACTTCTCTCGCGCCCTGACAATCGCGAAGGAATCCACGGTGAAACGCCGACCGATGCGGCCAGCCTTGATGTCGCGGATACCTTGAAGAATCTCGGCACCAATGTTGCGAGATTTCTCCCATTTCGCGAGCTTGCGTTCAGCGGCTTTCTTCATCGTCAATTGCCTCCTTCAGTTCCTTGAGCACGTGCGCGGCGATATTCTCGCGCGCGCTCTTTCCGTACAGCGTGAGCATCCAAATCTCGGTACGCGACTTGCGAAGGTAGTAAATGACGCGCAGGCCCCCACGCTTGCCGCGGCCTCCCGTACCCCAGCGCATCTTGCGTACGCCTCCCGAGCCGGGTACTACGACTCCTGCCTCGGGATGCGCGCATAGATGCGCTTGCAGCTTCGCGTACTCGTCGTCCGAGAGGTATCGAGAGAGCACCTTGGTGAAGAAGGGCGTCTCGATGAACTCGAACATTCGGGCATCATACGGCACTGACGTATGTACCGCAACTGGCGTTGGCGCGGTTTAACGTAATGTGAACTTCCTAAATGGAGATTAATTAGACACCCGATCCGCGCGGCCTGTCATCCGACCTGCCCGGTCAGGCGTTTAGGATACTGTACGCATCTACAGTACCCGGATTCTCTACCGTGAATGGGCGGATATCGAAGGAGATAGGCTGTTTGGGGAGGGATGAATGTCCACGGAATCAAACGGGTCCGGGGAGAAGTCGGACTCCGGGATAGGCCGCCCGCGGCTGCTCGAGCGGGTGCACGAGGCGATCCGCGTGCGCCACTACAGCCGGCGCACCGAGGAGGCCTACGTGCACTGGATCAAGCGCTTCATCTATTTCCACGGCAAGCGCCACCCGGGAACGATGGGCGAGGCGGAGGTGACCGCGTTTCTCAATCATCTCGCCGTGGAGCGCCGCGTCGCGGCGGCGACGCAGAACCAGGCGCTCTCGGCGCTGCTGTTTCTCTACAAGGAAGTGCTCGGCGTGGAGCTGCCCTGGCTCGACGGCGTGAGGCGGCCGTCGCGCCCCGCGCGCGTGCCGGTGGTGCTCACGCGCGCGGAGGTGGAGCGCCTGCTCGCGGCGATGACGGGCGTGCGCTGGCTGGTGGCGAGCCTGCTCTACGGCGCCGGGCTGCGCGTCATGGAATGCCTGCAGCTGCGCGTCAAGGACGTGGACCTCTCGTACCGCCAGGTGCTGGTGCGCGACGGCAAGGGCGCGAAGGACCGCGTGACCATGCTGCCGGAGAAGCTGGTCGAGCCGCTGCGCGCGCACCTGGGGCGCGTGCGCCTGCTGCACGCGCGCGACCTGCGCGAGGGCTTCGGCGAGGTCGGCCTGCCGTACGCGCTCGCGCGCAAGTATCCGCGCGCGGGCAAGGAGTGGATCTGGCAATTCGTATTTCCGTCGAAACACCGCTCCCCGGATCCGGAGGACGGCACGACGCGCCGCCACCACCTGTACGAATCGGTGCCGCAGCGCGCGATCAAGGAGGCCGCGCAGGCTGCGGCGATCGCCAAGCCCGTCAGCTGCCACACGCTGCGCCACTCGTTCGCGACGCACCTGCTCGAGAGCGGCTACGACATCCGCACCGTGCAGGAGCTGCTCGGGCACTCCGACGTGTCGACCACCATGATCTACACGCACGTGCTCAACAAAGGCGGCCGCGGGGTGTCGAGCCCGCTCGACCGGCTGGCGGGACCGTGACATACAGGTATACGCCCCATGCTGTCGAGCAGATCGCGCGCCGCGGGCTCGACCGCGCTTTGATCGAAGCTGTGCTGGATTCGCCGGAACAGACCGTCGCGAAGCGAACGAGGGCAATCCCGGCGTGATCCTCGATTACGACAAGGAAGGCAACGTGGTCGGAATCGAGATCCTCGACGCGTCGAAGCGCGTGGACGAGCCGCAGAGGATCGAGTACTCGGCGGGCGCTCCCGCGCGCTGACGCGCTGCGCGCGTCAGTAGGACTTCGGCAGGCCGAGCGCGCGCGCGGCGATGAAGCACCGGGTCATCTGCGGGCTCACCGGCGCGATGCGGCCGATCAGCGACTCGCGCAGATAACGCTCGACGTGGTACTCCTTGGCGTAGCCGAAGCCGCCGTGCGTCATCACTGCCTGCTGGCAGGCGTCGAACGAGGCTTCGCCCGCGAGGTATTTCGCGGCGTTCGCCTCCGCGCCGCAAGGCAGGCTCCGGTCGTAGAGCCACGCGGCCTTGAACACCATCAGGTTCGCCGCCTCGAGCGCCATCCAGTTCGCGGCGAGCGGGTGCTGGATCGCCTGGTTCTTGCCGATCGGGCGGTTGAAGACGATACGCTCCTTCGCGTAGGCGGCGGCGCGCGCGAGCGCGCAGCGCCCCAGGCCCACCGACTCGGCGCCGATCAGGATGCGCTCCGGGTTCATGCCGTGCAGGATGCACTCGAACCCCTTGCCCTCCTCGCCGATGCGGTCCTCCTCGGGCACCGGGAGCCCGTCGAAAAACACCTGATTCGAGTCGACGGCTTTCCGGCCCATTTTTTCGATTTCGCGGACCTCGATGTGCTTACGATCAAAATCCGTATAGAACAAGGTCAAACCAGATTCCGTTCTACACAATAGGAGAACCTTCTCGGCGACCTGCGCGGAGGAAATCCAGACCTTCTGCCCGGTGACGAGGTATTTCCGGCCCTTCTTCACCGCCCGGGTCTTGATCTTCCTCGTCTCGAGGCCGGCGTTGGGCTCGGTGACGGCGAAGCAGGCGCGCTCCTTGCCGGCGATCAACGGCGGGAGCATGCGTTGCTTCTGGCTCTTGTCTCCGAAAACGACGACGGGGTTCAAGCCGAAGATGTTCATGTGAACCGCCGACGCCCCCGAGAAGCCGGCGCCCGACTCGGCGATCGCCTGCATCATGACCGCCGCCTCGTTAATGCCGAGCCCCGCGCCGCCGTACTCTTCGGGCATCGCGATGCCGAGCCAGCCGTCGCGCGCGAGCGCCTGGTGCAGCTCGGCCGGGAAGCCGCCCTGCTTGTCCTTCTTCAGCCAGTAGGCGTCGTCGAACCTGGCGCAGATCTTCGCGATCGCCTCGCGGATCTGCTCCTGCTCCGGGCTGAGCGCGAAATCCATTCAGGAGAGAACGGCTTTCGCCCGGTGCAGTTCCGCGATCTCGCCGTCGTCGAAGCCGAGCTCGACCAGGATTTCGCGGCTGTGCTCGCCGCGCGCCGGCACGCCGCGCCGGATCTGCGCGCCGCGCGCGCCGTCGGCGTGCACGGGAAAGAGCGCGAACTTCTCGCCGCCCACGCGCGCCACGTCCTCGCGCGCCCGGATCTGCTCGAGCTCGGCCGCCTCGGCGGGCGTCGCGCACAGGTCGACCGGCACGTCGTGCTCGCCGCAGAGCTCGAGCCACTCCTTCGAGGTCTTTGTCATGAGAATCCCGGAGAGAAGCTTTGAAAGCTCGTCACCGTGGGCGCGGCGCTTTTGATCGGTGGAAAATCTTTCTGAAGAAAGATCGAAACCCAGACCCTTGGCCGCATTCACGAAGTTCTTCCAGAAATGCTCTTCGAGGATGCCGAGCGTGAGGCGCTTGCCGTCGGCGGTCTCGAAGACGTCGTTGACGGGAAAAAGGTGCGCGCGCGGGTCGACCTTCGCATCCAGGCCGTGGCGCATCGCCGCCCAGAAGAACGCCGCCTCGAACAGCGACAGGTCGAGCCGCGCGCCCCTGCCGGTCTTCTCCCTTTCATAGAGCGCGGCGAGGATCGCGATCGCGGCGAAGGCGCCGCCGCCCATGTCGGCGATGGCGAGGCTGGAGCGCGCCGGCGCCTTGAGCCACTGCCCGGGGAACGCCAGCGCGCCGGCCGCGGCGACGTAGTTGACGTCGTGCCCGGGGCGCTCGCGCCACGGCCCGGTCTGGCCGTAGCCGGAGATCGAGCAGCAGACCAGGCGCGCATTGAAGCGCTGCAGCCGCTGCTGATCGATCCCGAGGCGCCGCGCCACGCCCGGCCGGAAGCCCTCGATCGCGACATCCGAGTGCTCCGCCAGCCGCTGCACGATCTTCTCGCTGGAAGAATTCTTCAGGTCGACGGCAATGGATCGCTTGTTCCGGTTCTCGGTGCGGAACTGCGCCGGCACGTAGCCGCGCCCGGGGTCGCCCGCGGGCGGCTCGACCTTCACCACCTCGGCGCCGAGGTCGGCGAGGATCGCCGAGCAGAACGGCCCCGGCACGAACATCGAGAAGTCGGCGACGCGGACGCCGCTAAGCGGAAGCCAGGGTGCGGGCATTCTTTTCCAGGTAGGGCGGCGAGTAGATCACGAGCACGCGCGCGCGTTCGCTGGTGACGATGAAGACGTGCATCGCATCCGGCGGGAAGAAGCAGGCTTCGCCCGCCTTCATCTCGAACTTCTCGCCCGCCACTTCCACATGCGCCTCGCCCTCCAGCAGGTAGCACACCTGCTCGATGCCGGGATGCGCGTGCGGCAGCGCGCCCTTGCCGCGCCCCAGCTCCCCAACCAGCACCTCGACCTGCTTCGCGCCCACCGTCTCCGGGCCGATGAGCCGGAAGTTCTGCGTGCCGGTGTGGTTCGCCGGCGAATAAGGCGCTACTTCCGTCTGGCGGACGAGATACCTGCGCTTGCTCGACGACATGACAAACTCAGTCGTACCAGTTCACGACGTCCAACCGTGGAACACGGCCGAACTCCCGCACGTTGCGCGTCACCAGCGAGGCATTGCGAGCGAGCGCCGTCCCTGCGATCAAAGTGTCGAGAGGTCCGATGGCTTCGCCCTTGCGCTCCATTGCATGGCGCAGTTCCGCCGCCTTCTCGGCGATCTGCGCGTCGAAATCCAGGACCGGAACCATGGAAAGGAACTCCTCGTACTGGGCGCGCCGCCGGGTCGGGTTCTGGGATCCCAGGACGCCGACCCAGATCTCGTAGGCGGCGACCGCCGGAAGCGCGATCTGCCCGGGAGGCACGGCAAGCAGGTTGGCCGCAACCTTGCCGCGCTCCCGCAGATAATCCAGAACCACGTTCGTATCGAGCACGTACATCCTAGATGCGGCCCCGCTTGACGTCGCGGCCATAGCGCGCGCGAATCTGCTCGACGGTCGGAGCATCCGGCCAGGCGCCGGCGAGATCGCGGAAGTACGCCGGCCATTCCGAGCGGGTGCTCCGCTCGATCTGAGCCGCGACCCATTTGCTGAGCGATACGCCTTCCGCTCGCGCCGCCTTGCGCGCCTTCTTTTCAGTCTTGCCTTCCAGGTAGATCGTGACCTGTCCCATGGCGCCGTTTCCTCACTCGATATAAGTGCCAGTATATGTGGGTCAGCCCGCGGCGTCGAGCCAGTTGTAGAGCGCGATCCCGCCGTCGACGACCACGGAGGCGCCGGTCATGTAGGCGCCGTACTTTTCCGACAGGATCGCCACCGCCATCGGCGCGATGTCCTCGGGCCTGCCGAGGCGCTTGAGCGGGATCCGGTCCACCAGCCCCGGCGCGCCCTTGAAGCCCGCGCCCGGGAAGGCGCCGGGGACGAGCGCGTTGACGCGGATGCCGTGCGGGCCGAGGGCGCGCGCGAGCTCCTTCATCACCATGGTCTGGCCCGCTTTCGAGGCGCTGTAGTGCGGCAGGTTCCTCGGCGCGTGCGCGTGCAGCGACGTGACGAAGAGCATGCGGCCGCGGATCCCGTTCTCCTTCATGTGCCGGCCGAGCGCCTGCGCGATGAGGAACCCGGAGTTGAGCTGCACCTCGAGCATCTCGCGCCACTGCGCTTCGCTCACCGCCAGCGCGGTTTGATCTTCCCTGCGGGGCGGAGACGCGGCGTGGACGAAGATCGAGACCTTGCCGAGGGTTTGAATCGCTTTTTCGACCAGGGCTTTCGCAGTCCCCGGGACGGAAAGATCGAAGTCCTTCTTGTCGACGGCAAGAACTCGGGCTCCCTCCTCCCTGATCGCGTCGGCGATCGCCGCGCCGATGCCCTGCGCGGCGCCGGTCACGAGCGCGGTGTCACTCTGCAGGAGCTGGCTCATGCGCGAGCGCGGGGCGCCTGCCGCCGGCGAGCAGCAGGTACGCGGTGGGGATGATGAACAGCGTGAACACGGTGCCGAGCAGCAGGCCGCCTACGATCACCCAGCCGATCGGCTGGCGCGCCTCGCTGCCCGCGCCGCTGGCAAGCGCGAGCGGCACCGCGCCGAGCACCATGGCGCCGGTGGTCATGAGGATCGGCCGCAGGCGCAGCGTCGCCGCCTCGACCACGGCCTCGGCCTTGGCCATGCCGCGGCTGCGCAGCTGGTTGGCGAACTCGACGATCAGGATGCCGTGCTTGGTGATCAGGCCGATCAGCATCACCAGGCCGACCTTGGAGTAGACGTTCAGCGTCCCTCCCGAGAGCTTGAGCGCGAGCAGCGCCCCGAGCGAGGCGAGCGGCACCGTCAGCATGATGACGAGGGGCGAGACGAAGCTCTCGAACTGCGCCGCGAGCATCAGGTAGATGAAGGCGAGCGCGAGCACGAAGGCGAAAGCGAGCGCGGTGCCCGACTCCCGGAACTCGCGCGACGGGCCGTCGAGCTCGGTGCGCGCGCCCGCGTCCAGCACCTCCTTCGCGTCGCGCTCGAGCGTCTCGAGCGCCTCGCCGAGCGTGTAGCCGGGCGCGACGTTGGCCGAGAGGATCGCGGCGCGCTGCCGGTTGAAGTGGTTGAGCTCCTTCGGGCCCACGGTCTCGCGCACGCGCACGAGGTTCGAGAGCTGCACCAGGCGCCCGTCCCTCGCGCGCACGAAGATCGCGGTGAGGTCGGCGGGCGTCTCGCGGTCCTTCGCCTCGAGCTGGATGATGACGTCGTACTGCTTGCCCTCGCGCTTGAAGCGCGTCACCTGGCGCCCGCCGAGCAGCGTCTCGAGCGTGCGGCCGATGGTCTCGACGTCGACGCCGATCGCGGCGGCCTTCTCGCGGTCGATGTCCACGGCGAGCTGCGGCTTGTTCAGGCGCAGGTCGACGTCCGGGTTGGCGAGCGCCTTCGAGGCGCGCGCCCTGGCGAGCAGCCGGTCGGTCATCGCCTCGAGCTCCGGGTAGGAGTTCGCCTGGATGACGAACTGCACCGGCGGGTTGCGGAAGCTCTGCCCGAGCGAGGGCGGGTCGACCGGGAAGGCGAACACCCCGGGCAGCGCGCCGAACATCTGCCCGCGCAGCTCGCCGGTGATCGCCTGGGTCTTGCGGCTGCGCTCGTCCCAGGGCGCGAGCTGCGTGAAGCCGATGCCGAGGTTGACCGGGTTGGGGCGCTCCAGGCCCGGCGCCACCACGGTGAAGTAGGAGCGGATCTCGGGCACGCGCGCGAACATGCCCTCGATGCGGCGCATGTAGCCGTCGGTGTAGTCCATCGAGGCGCCCTCGGGCGCGAGCACGATGGTGATGAAGAAGCCACGGTCCTCCAATGGGGAAAGCTCATCCTTCAGGAGCTTCAGGGTGACCCCGGCGCCGATCATCACCAGGGCAAACGCGCCGACGACGAGGATCCGGCCCCTGGCGGTCAGCAGCCGCTGCAGCGCATTGCGATAGCCTTCGGTCATGCGGTGAAAGAACCGCTCCATCGCGAGGTAGACGCCGCCGTGGCGCTCGTGCTCCTTGAGGATGCGCGAGCACATCATCGGCGTGAGCGTGAGCGCGACCAGCCCCGAGACCGCCACCGCGGCGGCCACGGTGAGCGCGAACTCGGCGAACAGGCGCCCGGTGTTGCCGGGCACGAACGCGACGGGCGCGAACACCGCGGTGAGCGTGAGCGACATCGCCACCACGGCGAAGGCGATCTCCTTCGAGCCCTCCGCCGAGGCGCGCATCGGCGGCTTGCCCAGCTCGACGTGGCGATGGCAGTTCTCCAGCACCACGATCGCGTCGTCCACCACCAGGCCGATGGCGAGCACCAGGCCGAGCAGCGTCAGCACGTTGATGGTGAAGCCCATGAGGTAGAGGAAGAACAGCGCGCCGATGAGCGACACCGGGATGGTGACGAAGGGGATGAGCGTGGCGCGCAGCGAGCGCAGGAAGACGAAGATCACCAGCACCACCAGCGCCACGGCCTCCGCCATGGCGCGGTAGACCGCCTCGATCGACTTCTCGATGAAGATCGAGGAGTCGAACGCCACCGCGAGCGACATGCCCTGCGGCAGCGTGCCCTGCAGCCGCCGCATCTCGGCCTTCACCGCCTGCGCGACCGACAGCGTGTTGGCGGTCGACTGCTTCACCACGCCCAGGCCCACCGCCGGGTTGCCGTTGACGCGCACGATCGAGCGCTCGTCCAGCGCCCCCTGGCGCGCCTGCCCTACGTCGCGCAGGCGCACCGGGTAGCCGCGCGCCTCGGTGAGGATCATGTCGTTGAACTGCGCCTCGCTCCTCAGGTCGGCCTCGGTGAGCACGGTGAACTCGCGCTGCGAGG
>JBFLYF010000055.1:0-12785 GCA_040756795.1 Pseudomonadota bacterium | reverse complement strand
GGCGGCCGCTCGACGCGGACCCGCCCCTCAACCCCTGCAGCCGCAAGGGAGAAGTCCGCGCGCGCGTCGCCGAGCGGCTGTTCGAGGCGCATCGGCGCGGCGACGTGCTTGCGGCGAGCGGCCGGGCCTCGGACTTCTACGGCCCCGGCGGCAGGCTGACGCATCTCGGGGACCAGTTCTGGCGCGGCGCGCTCAGGCGAGGCAGGGGCATGGTGCTCGTCGACCCGGACGCGATCCACACCTACCACTACCTTCCGGACGTCGCTGCGGGCCTGATGGCGCTCGGCTGCGCGGGCGCCGATGCCTGCGGCCGCCCCTGGATGCTGCCGTGCGCGCCCGCGGGGACGATGCGCGAGCTGGTGGCGCGCTTCTCGCGCGAGCTGGGGCGGGAGATCCGGCTCGCCACGATGCCACGCTGGATGGTGAAGGCGCTCGGGCTCGCCGTGCCGCTGGTGCGCGAGGTGGACGAGATGATGTACCAATGGGACGGGCCGTTCGTGGTGGATGACCGGCGGTTCCGCGAGCGCTTCGGCGCGCGGCCGGCGGACCCGGCCGAGGCCGCCGCGGCGACGGTCGCCTGGGCGCAGCGGGTATATTCGGGCGCATGAAGCCTTTCGTGCCGACGGCGCGTTCGAAGCTGAAGCGCCTGCCCAAGCGCGGCCATTACGACCGCGAGACCCTCTACCGCATCCTCGATGCGGCCTTCGTCTGCCACCTCGGCTACGCCATCGGCGGCCAGCCCTACGTCACGCCCACCGCGTACTGGCGCGAGGGGGACGCGGTGTACTGGCACGGCTCGTCGAAGAGCCGCATGCTGCTCGCCCAGGAGAAGGGCCCGCAGGTCTGCCTCACGGTGACGATCCTCGATGGCCTGGTCGTCGCGCGCTCGGGCTTCCACATGTCGGTCAACTACCGGTCCGCCATGCTGTTCGGAAAGCCCCGGAAGATTCAAAGTGAAGGCGAAAAGCTCCGGAAGATGGAAGCGTTCGTAGAGCGCCTCTACCCCGGGCGCTGGCAGGAGCTGCGGCCGCCGACGCGGCAGGAGCTGAAGGCGATCACGGTGCTCGGAATGCCGATCGAGGAAGCTTCGGCCAAGATCCGCACCGGGCCGCCGGTGGACGAGGAGGAGGACTATGCGCTGCCGATCTGGGCGGGGGTGGTGAACGTCGGCCTGAAGGCGGGGGCGGTCGAGGACGACCCGCGGCTCGCTCCGGGGGTGCGGCGGCCGGATCGGCTAAACTCGCTCGCTCACCTCGGCATCGAATGAAGTTCTTTCTCGTAGACGACGACCCGGACATCCTCGCGCTGCTCGCCAAGGAGCTGCAGGAGGCGGGGCACGCGGTGCGCTCGGCGACCTCGAGCCGCGCCGCGCTGCAGGCGATCCCGCAGGAGCGGCCCGACTGCGTCGTCACCGACATCATGATGCCGGAGATGGACGGCTTCGAGCTGACGCGCGAGCTGCGCCGGCGGCCCGAGCTCGCCGGCATGAAGATCATCGTGCTGTCGATGAAGTCCTACGATTTCGACCGGCGGCGCGCGAAGCAGCTCGGCGCCGACGGCTACATCACCAAGCCGATCAAGCGCGAGACGCTGCTCGAGTCGATCAACGACATCCTCTCGGAGCACGTGGTGGTGAGCTACTGGGGCGTGCACGGCACGCTGCCGGTGCCCGGCCCGGGTACGGTGCGCTACGGCGGCAACACGCCCTGCGTCACGCTCGAGGTCGGCGGCGAGCCGCTGTACGTGTTCGACTGCGGCTCGGGCATCAAGCGGCTCTCGGACCACCTGATGGGCGGCAAGGCGCAGCGCCTGTCGGCGCGCATCTTCATCTCCCACCCGCACTGGGACCACATCAACACCGTGCCGTTCTTCGCGCCCCTCTACGTGCGCGGCAACGAGATCGAGATCCACGGCCCCTACCAGGGCGACCTGACGATCGAGCGCGTCGTGAGCGCGCAGATGGAGAGCGTCTACTTCCCGGTGACGACGCGCGAGTTCGGCGCGCACGTCGTGTTCCGCGACCTGCGCGAGGAGAGCCTCGCCTTCGGCCCGGTGCGCATCGACACGATGCTGCTCTCGCACCCCGGCTACTGCCTCGGCTACCGCGTCACCTCGCACGGGCGCAAGGTCTGCTACATCACCGACAACGAGATCTACCTGCACGGCGACGCGCGGCGCGACGAGAAGTACCTCGAGCGCCTGACCAGCTTCATCGGCGGCGCCGACCTGCTGATCACCGACACCACCTACCGCGACCACGAGTACCCCTCCAAGGTCGACTGGGGCCACTCCTGCGTCAGCCAGGTGACCGAGCTCGCGGCGCGCGCCGAGGTGAAGCGCCTGCACCTGTTCCACCACGACCCCGAGCAGTCCGACGCCGACATCGACGCGAAGCTCCGCGAGGCGCGCGACGCGCTCGAGAAGCGCGGCTCGCGCGTCGCCTGCGACGCGCCCGCCGAGGGGTCGGATCTGGTTCTCTAGCCCTGTCAGGTCGCGAGCCGCCGCGCGGGATCCTGGCGGTAGAACTCGCGGAACAGCTCGTAAAGACGAGGATACCCGCGCTTCAGCGCGTTGGGCGACTCGAAGAAGGCCTCGCTCGCCACGGCGAAGAATTCCGCCTCGTGCTCGGCGGCGTAGGGATCGAGCAGCGTCTCCTTGCCCGCGTCGATCTGCTTGCAGAAGCGGTCGAACTCGGCGTCGAAGACTTTTAGCCAACGTTCGCGCGCCGCGCGCGAGGGCAGCGGCGGCACGCCGTCGGCGACGCCGCCCGCCATGTCGAGCTTGTGCGCGAACTCGTGGATCACGACGTTCGCGCCGCCCTCGGGCACGCTGCCCGAGTCGTCGAGCGCCTCCCACGACAGCACCACCGGCCCGCCGGGCCAGGATTCGCCGGCGAGCGCGTCGTCCCACTCGTGCACCACGCCGTCCTCGCCCGTCTCGGCGCGCTTCACCTTGAAGTCCGAGGGGTGCACGACGATGCCGACCCAGCCGTCGTACCAGTCCAGGCCCAGCTCCAGCACCGGCAGGCAGGCCTGCAGCGCGATCTCCAGCCGGTCGTCCTCCGAGAGCGCGACGCCCCGCACCGGCGTGAACTGCTTCTCGGCGAGGAACACGATCGCGAGTTCCTTGAGGCGCCGCGCCTCGTCGGCGGAGAGGCCGGCGAGAAACGGCAGGTGGCCGAGCGCGCGCCGCCAGCGGGCGTCGTCGATGCGGTGACGCCCGAGGAGGCGCCTGCGCTTCCAGTCCCGGAGCCAGCCCATCGCATCGCTACAATAGCAGCATGGTTTCCATCGTCCAGCTCCGTTCGCGCGACGCCGACATCGAGCAAGCGCTCGCGTTCGCGCGGCCCCTCTACGAGGGGCAGACGCTGTCCACCGGAGAGCCGGTGTGGCCGCACGCCCTCGGCCTGGAGGCGGGCCTCGCCTCGATCGGCGTGGACCCGGCGACGCGCGTCGCGGGCGTGCTCTTCGCCGCGCCGAAGTACGTAGACCCGGACCGGATCAAGCAGCGCTTCGGGGAGGAAGTCGCCCGCCTCGCCGCCGGCGTGGAGAAGCTGTATCGCCTGCGCGTGCTCACGCGCGCCTCGGCGCTCGAGCAGAACGAGATCCTGCGCAAGATGGTGCTCGGCATGGTCGAGGACATCCGCGTGGTGCTGATACGGCTGGCCAGCCGGACGCAGACGCTGCGCTTTTTCTCGAAAAACGAATCTGCGGAAAAAACCCAGTACGCCAGGGAAACCCTGGATATCTACGCGCCGCTCGCCAACCGGCTGGGCGTCTGGCAGCTGAAGTGGGAGCTGGAGGACCTCTCGTTCCGCTATCTCGAGCCCGAGCTCTACAAGCGCATCGCGCAGATGCTGGACGAGAAGCGCCTGGAGCGCGAGCAGTACATCGGCGACGCGATCGCCGTGCTGAGGGGCGAGCTCGAGAAGCTGGGCCTCGCGGCCGAGGTCACCGGGCGGCCCAAGCACATCTACTCGATCTGGAACAAGATGCGCGCCAAGCAGCTCGACTTCGCCGCGATCTACGACGTGCGCGCGCTGCGCGTCATCGTGCCGGAGGTGAAGGACTGCTACGCGGCGCTGGGCGTGGCGCACAACCTCTGGCAGCCGATCCCGAAGGAGTTCGACGACTATATCTCGCGTCCCAAGGGCAACCTCTACCAGTCGCTGCACACCGCGGTGATCGGCCCGGGCGGCAAGACGCTGGAAGTGCAGATCCGCACCGAGGAAATGCACCGCCAGGCCGAGTTCGGCATCGCCGCGCACTGGCGCTACAAGGAAGGCGCCGGCGCGCGCCGCACGGGCAGGGCCGAGGCCGCGTTCGACGACAAGATCGCCTGGCTGCGGCAGCTGCTCGCCTGGCGCGACGAAGTCGCCGACAGCGCGGGGTGGGCGGAGAAGACGCGCAAGGCGTCCCTGGACGACACGATCTACGTGGTGACGCCGCAGGGCAAGGTGATCGACCTGCCCAAAGGCGCGACGCCGGTGGATTTCGCCTACGCGCTGCACACCGACCTCGGCCACCGCTGCCGCGGCGCGCGCGTCGACGGCCAGATGGCGCCGCTCAACACGCCGCTCGCGAGCGGGCAGCGCGTGGAGATCGTCGCGGCGAAGAGCGGCGGGCCGTCGCGCGACTGGCTCAACCCCGCGCTCGGCTTCATCCGCAGCCACCGCGCGCGCGGCAAGGTGCGCCAGTGGTTCAACGCCCAGGCGCTCGCCGCGACGGTGGCGCAGGGCCGCGCCGCGCTCGAGAAGCTGCAGCGGCGCGAGGGCGCCATGCAGGCGAACCTGGAGGAGCTCGCGCGCAAGCTCGGCTTCGGCAAGCCCGAGGAGCTGTTCGCCGCGCTGGGGCGCGACGAGGTGAACCTGCGCCAGCTGCAGGCCGCGTTGCGGGAAGCGAAAGGAGAAATCCCCGCTCCTGCCGTAACTTCAGTTCAAAAACCGAAAGAGAAAAAACCTGCCAGCGGCGGCGTGCTGATCGTCGGCGTGGACCGGCTGATGACGCAGCTCGCGAAATGCTGCAAGCCGGTGCCGCCGGACGCGGTGCGCGGCTTCGTCACGCGCGGCAAGGGCATCTCGGTGCACCGCGAGGACTGCGCGAGCCTGAAGCGCCTGGCCGAAAGGAGCCCCGAGCGCCTGATCGAGGCGGCCTGGGGCAGGGCGCGCGGCGAGGACGCCTACGCGGTCGACATCGTGGTGACCGCCGCAGACCGGCAAGGGCTGCTGCGCGACATCGCCGAGGCCCTGGCGCGCGAGCGCATCAACGTCACCGCGGTGCGCACGCAGAGCCGCGACGATCTCGCCCACATGCGCTTTTCCTTCGCGGTCGCCGACCTCGCGCACCTGAAGCGCGCGCTCGGCGCGGTGAAGGCGGTTTCCGGCGTGATAAGGGTGGCGCGGGGCTGAAGCGCTGGGGAGTCTCTCAAGAAGCGCGCATTCGTCGTTCCCGCGAAAGCGGGAACCCAGGTTTTCCGAGGTAAACCTGGGCCCCCGCGTGCGCGGGGGCGACGTTCTTCAGACTTCCCTAGGCGACGCTGCGCAGCGGCCGGCGCCGCACGTGGCTGGTCAGCCGCTCGGTGAGCGTGCGGCGCACTTCGTTGAAGTCGGCCGCCGACACCTCGCGCGGCCTGGCGAGGCGCACGCGGTTGTCGCTCTCGATACGGCCCGGCCCCGCGGTCATGACGACCACGCGGTCGGCGAGCAGCGTCGCTTCCTCCACCGAGTGGGTGACGAACAGGATCGTCACCCGGGTACGCGCCCAGATCTCGAGCAGCTCGTCCTGCAGCTGCTCGCGCGTCAGCGCGTCGAGCGCGCCGAAGGGCTCGTCCATCAGCAGGATGCTTGCCTCGTTCGCCAGCACGCGGGCGATCGCGACGCGCTGCTTCATGCCGCCCGAGAGCTGGTAGGGATAGCGGTCGGCGAATTTCGTCAACCCGACCATGTCGAGATATTTTTGCGTGAGCTCCTCGACGCTTTCATGCTTTTTCTGCCTCGGACCGAAGGCGATGTTCTGCCTGACGGTGAGCCAGGGGAAGAGCGCGTAGTCCTGGAACACCATGCCGCGGTCGCTGCCCGGCCCGGTGATCGGCGCGTCGTAGACGCGCACGTCGCCGGAGGTCGGCTGCTCGAATCCGGCGACGATCCGGAGCAGCGTGGACTTGCCGCAGCCGGAGGCGCCGATCAGGCAGACGAACTCCCCCTTGCCGATGATCAGGTCGACGTGATGCAGCGCCTCGATGCGTTCGGTACCGATGTGAAACGTCTTGTTGACGTCCCGGATGTGCAGGAACGGGCGCCGGTCAGCCATGGTGCTGCGGGCTCCAGGCGAGCACCCGGTTGTTGATCGCGACGATGATGCGGTCGCAGAGGAAGCCGGCGACGCCGATCACGATCATGCCGGTGATCACGAGGTCGGCGCGCGACAGGGTGCGGCCATCCATGATCACCGAGCCCAGCCCGGTCGGCACCCCGGTCATCTCGCCCACCACGATCAGGATCCAGGCGAAGCCGTGCCCCAGGCGCAGCCCGGTGAAGATGCTGGGCAGCGCCGCGGGCAGCACCACCTGGCGGAACAGGCGCGCGCCCTCGCAGCCGAGCATGTTCGCCGCCTCGAACAGGCGCAGGTCCACGGAGCGCACGCCGAAGATGGTATTGAGCAGGATGGGATAGAACGCGCCGAGGAAGACGAGGAAGATCGCCGAGCGCGGCCCCAGGCCGAAGAACACCATCGACAGCGGCAGCCAGGCCGTGACCGGGATCGGCCGCAGCAGCGACAGCGTCGGGTCGAGCGCCTGCCGGAACACCGGGATCTTGCCGATCGCAAGGCCGAGCGGAATGCCGGCCGCGACCGCGAGCAGGAAGCCGCCATAGACGCGCTGCATCGACGCGGCGAGATGCGTGAGGATCGTGCCGCTGAAGGCGTCGCCGTAGACGCCGCCGAAGGCGAAGTCGACCATCATCACGCCCACCATGTAGGGCGTTGGCATGAGTTTGGTGCCGCTGGCGACGACCGCGGCGTGCCACAGGACGACCAGCGCCAGCGGGAAGCCCGCGCCGAGCAGCAGGGCGCGCAGGCGGTCCATCTATTGCATGAACTTCGTCGTGATCGCCTTGTCCAGGTTCGGCAGCTCGCGCACCTGCTTCTTCTCGTACATGAGTTGTGCGTAGGCCTTGGCGCGCTTGATGAACTCGTCGTCGATCTTCCAGGTGAGCTCGACGTTCGGCGCGGCGAGCTCGATCGACTTCCTCTGCTGGCCGAGCTTCTGCATCGCCATCTCGACCATCGCGGCGCGGTCGCTCATCGCGTACTCGGTCGCTTTCTTGTGCATCTCCATCATCATCTTCACGAGCGCCGGGTTCTTCTCTACGGTTTCCGCCTTGGCGCCCCAGATCATGTTGAGGGTGCCGATGGCGGTGCTGTACGGGTACTCGACCACCCTGCCGACGCCGTTGGCGAGGCTGATTCCGGGCCCCGGCTCGGCGCCGACGTAGGCGTCGACGTCGCCGCGCGCGAGCGCCGGCGCCATGTCGCTGAACGGCAGCCGGACGTGCTGGATGTCCTTGATCGTCATGCCCTCTGCCTTCAGGCGCTCGAGGATCACCACCTCCTGCGTCGAGCCGGGCCAGATCGCGACCTTCTTGCCCTTCAGGTCCTTGATCGACTTGATGTCGGACTTGGCGCCCGCCATGACGGCCATGCCGCGGTTGCACTGCGCGGCGAAGATCACCAGCGGCTCGCCGGCGGCGATGCCGAGCATGGCGGCGGCAATGCCGAAAGTACCGAAGTCGACCGACCCCGTGAGCACCGCGTTCTTGCCGTCGGTCGGGCTCTCGAACGGCACCACCACGATCTTGTAGCCCGGTGGGGCGAACTTCTCGTAGAAGTAGGGCGTGATGCTGTGGATGAGCTTGAGCGCGCCCACCTTGATGACTTTGTCCTGGGCCTGCGCGGCCGGCGCGAGCGCTGCGAGAACGAGTGCCGCAACTGCAATGATGCGCTTCATGCAAACCTCCCGGTTGGTTGCAGTCCAGTCTCGCAAGGCTTGTGCCATGCCGTTTTGCATCCGAATCGGTGCAAAACGGCACCGCGCTGGTGCGGCCGGGGAGCTATTTGCCCAAAAGGGTGCGCACCAGGCCCGTGAGGGCGCCGGCTGGCGCAGCGAGCTCTTCTAGGATCGTGAAGTGGTTGTGTCCGGGGAGCGGGTGCAGCTCGGCGTGCTTCAGCGCCCTGGCGTACTCCTCGGATTGCCGTTGCAGCTCCGGGAGCTCCGCGGTCCCATACGCGAGCAGCAGCGGCTTTCCCGCGTCCCGCATGTGAATCGGGCTGTTGCGGCGCGCCTGCGCTTCATCCAGCCGCAGCTTCTCGTTCAGGTAGCAGAGGCGGATCGGATCGAGGTCGTAAATGCCGCTGATGGCCAATCCCGCCTTTACTCGCGGGTGTCTCATCGCCATTGCAGTCAGGTGGCCTCCCGCCGACCATCCTGACAAAACCAAGTCACGGCCGAGAAAGTCGAGCGCCGTGCTCACCTCCGCCACGATCCCGTCCAGGCTGATCTGCGGCGCCAGCGTGTAGCCGACGAAGGCGACGCTGATGCCGTGCGCGAGCGGGCCGGAGGCAAGGAAATAGAAATTGTCGCGCGCGCGCATCTGCCAGTAGCCGCCGTGGATGAAGACCAGCAGGGGCGCGTCCTTGCCTGCCGCGAACAGATCGATCCTGTTGCGCTCCTTCTCCCCGTAAACCAGTTCCCTGGAGGAAGGGCGAAGGCGATCGCTGCGCGCCTGCCAGCCGGCGAGGATCTGCGCGCTGTCCTTCACCGCCGCGGTGTTGTTGTATGCCGCGTCCAGCGCCGCGCGGTCCATCCCCCGGTAGAGGCTCATTTGCTAGAATTCCCTCCCTCCAGGCGCGTAGCTCAGCTGGTTAGAGCACTACCTTGACATGGTAGGGGTCGTTGGTTCGAGTCCAATCGCGCCTACCAATTCCCGCGCGCCGTCCGCGAGCTTGCGCTAGATCCTCAGGCGCGAGGAGCGCTCCTCGGCGAGGCGCAGCCCGAGATCGGCGGCGAAGCGCGCCGCGCCCTTCGCCGTCTCGAAGTCCGGCGTCAGGCCGGGAAACGACTGGCACTTCGCGAGCACGCCCGGATGCGCGAGCCGCGTCATCGTCAGCCTGGGCTGCCAGCGGCTCGAAGGCAGCCGGAACGCGCTCGCCTCGATCAGGTATTCTCCGCGCTGCTCGCGGTAGGTCGTCATCCGGGTGGTTCCCTCGCTGCAGCAACGGTACCACACTAATTGCGGATAGAATCCGCGCTCTACGCCCGATGCCCAACATCCGTCTTCCGGACGGCTCGCAGAAGTCGTTTCCCGCTCCCGTCACCGTCGCCGAACTGGCCGCGTCCATCGGTGCGGGTCTTGCGCGCGCGGCGCTCGCCGGCAAGGTGAACGGCGAGCTCGTCGACATGGGCTTTCGCATCGAGTCCGACGCCGAGGTCGCGATCGTCACCGGCCAGAGCCCGGAGGGCCTGGAGATCCTGCGCCACTCCACCTCGCACCTCATGGCGCAGGCGGTGCAGGAGCTGTTTCCCGGCGCGCAGGTCACGATCGGCCCGGTGATCGAGAACGGCTTCTACTACGATTTTTCCTATGAGAGGCCGTTTACCCCGGAAGATCTCGTCGCCATCGAGAAGCGCATGGGAGAGATCGTAAAGAAGGACCTGAAGATAGAAAGAAAAACGCTTTCCCGGGACGAGGCGGTCCGGTTCTTCTCCTCGATCGGCGAGAAGTACAAGGCCGAGATCATCGGCGCGATCCCGGAGGGCGAGACGATCTCCCTGTACGGGCAGGGCAACTGGATCGACCTCTGCCGCGGGCCGCACGTGCCTTCCACCGGCAAGCTCAAGGTCTTCAAGCTGATGCGCGTGGCGGGCGCCTACTGGCGCGGCGACTCGCGAAACGAGATGCTGCAGCGGATCTACGGCACCGCCTGGGCGACCCGGGAGGACCAGGACGCGTACCTGAAGATGCTGGAGGAGGCCGAGAAGCGCGACCACCGCAGGCTCGGCCAGCAGCTCGATCTCTTCCACTTCCAGGACGAGGCGCCCGGGGCGGTGTTCTGGCACCCCAAGGGCTGGACGCTGTTCCAGAAGCTGATCGCCTACATGCGCGAGATGCACCTCAAGGCGGGCTTCCTCGAGGTGAGCGCCCCCGAGGTGATGGACCAGAAGCTGTGGGTGAAGTCCGGCCACTGGGACAACTACCGCGAGATGATGTACACCTCGAAGACCGAGGACGAGCGGCTGTTCGTCATCAAGCCGATGAACTGCCCGGGCCACGTGCAGATCTTCGCGCAGGGGATCCGCAGCTACCGCGAGCTGCCGCTGCGCTACGCCGAGTTCGGCAAGGTGCACCGCTACGAGCCCTCCGGCGCGCTGCACGGCCTGATGCGCGTGCGCGCCTTCACGCAGGACGACTCGCACCTGTTCTGCACCGAGGAGCAGATGGAAAGCGAGGTGCGCTTCGCCACGCAGTTCATCTTCGACATCTACAAGCATTTCGGCTTCACCGACGTCTCGGTCAAGCTCTCCGACCGGCCCAGGGCGCGCATCGGCTCGGACCAGACCTGGGACAAGCTGGAGGGCGCGCTGCACGGCGCGCTCAAGAGCATGGGCGTCGCCTACACCGTCAACAAGGGCGACGGCGCCTTCTACGGCCCGAAGATCGATTTCGTGCTGCGCGACGCGATCGGCCGCGACTGGCAGTGCGGCACGGTGCAGGTCGACCTCAACCTGCCGGAGCGCTTCGACATCAGCTACGTCGCGGCCGACAACACGCGCAAGCGCCCCGTGATGCTGCACGTGGCGAAGTTCGGGTCGCTGGAGCGCTTCACCGGCATCCTGCTCGAGCACTACGCCGGCGCCTTGCCGGCGGCGCTGGCGCCGGTGCAGGCGGTGGTGCTCAACATCACCGAGGCCCAGGCGGACTACGCGAAAGGCGTGGCCGCGCGCCTGCGCGAAGCCGGTTTCCGGATTGCGGAAGATTTGCGGAACGAGAAAATAAGCTATAAAATTCGCGAACATAGCCTGCAGAAGCTGCCCTACCAGCTGGTGGTCGGCGAACGAGAAAAGCAGGCTGGAACGGTGGCCGTGCGAACGCGCGGCGGTGAGGATCTGGGCGCGATGGCGCTCGATGCCTTCATCGCACGCCTCCGGAGCGAGGCGGAGGCGCGCTAGCACGGCTGTTTTTTTGACGAGCAGAGGAGAGTTTCAGACATCGCACTCGAGAGATCGCAGCGCATCAACGCGGAAATCACCGCACCGCAGGTGCGGCTGGTGGCGGAAAACGGCGAGCAGCTCGGCATCGTGGCGGTTTCCGATGCGCTGAAGCGGGCCGAAGAGCAGAACGTGGACCTGGTCGAGATCGCGCCGCTCGCGGTGCCGCCGGTCTGCAAGCTCATGGACTACGGCAAGTTCCGCTACCGGGAGCAGAAGAAGGCCCACGAGGCCAAGCTCAAGCAGAAGCAGATCCAGGTCAAGGAGATCAAGTTCCGCCCCGGCACCGACGAGGGCGACTACAAGATCAAGGTCGGGAAGCTGGTGCAGTTTCTCGAGGAAGGCGACAAGGCGAAAGTGACGCTGCGCTTCCGCGGCCGCGAGATGGCGCACCAGGAGTTCGGCGTGCGGCTGCTGGAGCGGGTCAAGGCCGACCTCGAGTCCTACGCGGTCGTCGAGCAGTTCCCCAAGCTCGAGGGACGGCAGATGGTGATGGTGCTGGCGCCGAAGAAGAAGGCGGTGCCGGTGAAAGCGAAGAAGCCGGCCGCCGGCGCGCCCAAGGCGCCCAAGCCGGAAGCGAAGCCCGCCGCCGCGGGCCGCTAGACACAGGAGAGCAGTGCCGTGCCGAAGATGAAGTCGAAGAAGTCCGCCGCGAAGCGGTTCAAGGTCCGCTCGGGCGGCTCGATCAAGCGCTCGCAGGCCTACATGCGCCACATCCTCACCAAGAAGTCGACCAAGAGGAAGCGCCACCTGCGCGGCACCACCACCGTGCACGACAGCAACGCGCACCAGGTGCGCGCCATGCTGCCGTATTCGGGCTAGGAGCGCGCCATGCCGAGAGTCAAGCGCGGCGTCACGGCGCGCGCGCGCCACAAGAAGGTCCTGCGCGAGGCGAAGGGCTTCCGCGGCCGGCGCGGCAACGTCTACCGCGTCGCCAAGGAAGCGGTGATGAAGGCCGGGCAGTACGCCTACCGCGACCGGCGCAACCGCAAGCGCGAGATCCGCGCGCTGTGGATCGCGCGCATCAACGCCGCGGTGCGGGAGCTGGGCATGAGCTACAGCGCGTTCATGGCGGGCCTGAAGAAGGCGAAGATCGAGATCGACCGCAAGGTGCTCGCCGACCTCGCGGTGCTGGACAAGCCCGCGTTCGCCAAGATCGCCGGCCAGGTGAAGGCAAGCCTGGCCCATTGAGCGCGCGTTCGCGCGCTGTGAGCAACCTCGAGGAAATCGTCGCACGCGCGCTCGCGGACCTCGCCGCCGCGCCCGACCCGGCCGCGCTCGAGAACGCAAAAGCGAAGTACCTCGGCAAGAGCGGGGATCTCTCTGTTTTTCGGTCTTCATTGGGAAAATTGCCTGTCGAAGAGCGAAAAGCGGCAGGACAGAACTACAACTCCGCCGTCCAGCGCATCGAAGCCGCGCTTGATTCCCGCAGAAAAGATCTAGAACTGAGAAAAATCGAATCGCGCGTGGGGGGGGAGGGGCGGGAGGTGACGCTGCGCGGGGGCGGGCGCCGCCGCGGCGGG